>NZ_JAHKEI010000013.1:0-39387 GCF_018790995.1 Gemella sp. zg-1178 | reverse complement strand
TTTAAGACTAGACGAAGCCATCACTTGTCCTATTTATTACGCACATCCGTTTTCTTCTTATGAACGAGGTAGTAACGAAAATGCAAATCGATTGATTAGACGATGGTTCCCAAAAGGCACAACAACCCTTACTCCTAACGAAGTAACGGCTGTTGAACAATGGATAAATCGTTATCCACGTAAATTATTTAATTATGTATGTCCTTATGACTTGCCTGAGGTGGCTAACTTACTATTGTAATTTGCGAAATTTTAAAGATAAAGCATAGTTAATAATTTATTAAAAAATAGGTTCGGAAATTCCAAACCTATTTTTTAATAAATTAATTATCGTATTTTGCTCCACTATAAGCATCTTTTTTATATAATTTTAAAACATCTGTACATATTTTATCATATATAAATGCTGATACAAAAGGTATAACTATATAAACTAAGAATACTACTAATACACTAGCTCCCTTTTCAATAGCTTTAAGTGGTCCTATTAATCCTATAATACCAAAACCTGCACTTGTTTGATCACCTAAAATATTAAATGCCCAGACTGATAAACCAGTCGTAGCCGCAGTAGCTAATATAGGAACTAAAAGAAGTGGAGTCCTCGCCACGTTAGGCATCATAAGTTTTATAGCACCAAGTATTATGGCTAAACTTACTCCTGACGGATTTTTAACTTTTATTGAACCTATCATAAGTACAGCTGCTGCTGATAAAACTCCAATAGCAGAAGCTCCTGCTCCTAGATAATTTGTATTAGAGAATAAAATAATACCCATTGCAACAGTAGATACTGGTGTAACTATAAAGAATGAGAACGACATAGCTATCAACATACACATAACTAAAGGTTGCAATGTAGTAAATGATAAAACAATATCAGCTAAAAATTTAGTAAGTTTTTGCATATATGGTAATGTATACAAACCTATTAAAGCTGGTAGTCCCCCACCTACTATTGGCAAGAAAATAATTGCTAATGAACCGAATTTTCCACTCACTGATTTAATAATATAAGTAGCAATCAAAGCAACAAGAAGCACATTAAACAAGTCCCCAACAGGTGTTGTTGTATATGCTTTTAATTGTGCATTATAAACTATCGAACCACTACCTGCTAATAAAGCAGCACCAAGAACAGTATTTTCTAAAGGTGTAAACTTCATTGAAATTGCTATTAATGAACCTATTAAAACAGGAACTGCAAATTGTAATAAATATACAGCCTTGCTCGCCGTTGCGAAAAAGTCTGGCAAAAATAATTTTCCTGCGTACTTAAACACTGCACTAAGAACTGCGTTTGCTATAAGACCAGAAACTATACCTATTGCCATACCATTTAAAACAATATTAAATAGTTTTTTTAGTGTTAATTTTTCACTCATTCTAACATCTCCTTTAAAAATTTAATTCATCTGACTATAATAATGTAAGATGAGTTAAAACTATAATAACACAATTTATAATAATTGCAATATGAATTTTCAAAAAAATAAGTAAATTTATAAAATAATTTTTCAATTTATTATTTTCATAAGACAAAAACTAAAAAAAATTAGTGCCGTTTTTTATCAACACTAAATATTTTTATTTTATAAAATTGGTTTTTTCACAGGACTTCCTGCTTTTCTTGGATACTTGTTAGGAGTTTCCTTTGTTTTTTTTATTTTTAATATATGGCGTTCTTCTTCACCAATAAAAAATTCAAAATCTTCTTCTAATTTTCCACCTAATAAGGCTATAGCTTTTTTAGCTTCCAACTTTTCTTCATCAGATTTTTGAGATTTCAAGGCTATAAAATTACCTCCTTTTTTTACAAGAGGTAAACAAAATTCTGCTAATATATTTAATCTTGCTACTGCCCTAGCAGTTACCAAATCAAAACTTTCTCTGTATTCCTTATTTTGTCCCAAATCTTCTGCCCTAGAATGAATAAAATTATACTTGTCTAGCCCTAACTCTTCTGCCAGTAAATTTAAAAATTTTATACGTTTATTAAGAGAGTCGACTATGGTAACTTTTAGATGTGGAAAAATTATTTTCAGGGGAATAGACGGAAAACCTGCCCCACTACCAACATCACAAATATTTTCTACACTAGAAAAATCAAAATAAAATGAAGTAGCCAAAGAATCGTAAAAATGTTTTGTATAAAATTCTTCTTCATTGGTAATAGCCGTTAAATTGATACGTTCATTCCAATAAATAACCAATTCAAAATATTTTTCAAACTGTTTTTTTTGTTTGTCTGATAAGTTTATTCCATTTGTTGCTAAATTTTTATAAAATTCTTCTTTATTCATCATTTTTTCTCGCTCTTCTTTGCTCTAAATAGACCAATAAAATAGAAATATCTGCTGGATTAACTCCAGATATACGAGATGCTTGTCCTATGGTCAAGGGTGATACTTTTTTTAATTTTTCTCGAGCTTCTATTGCCAAACTAGGTACATCGTCATAGTCTAAGTCAACAGGTATTTTTTTCTCGTCCATTTTTTTCATTTTTTCTACTTGTTGCAATGATTTTTTAATATAGCCTGCATATTTTATTTCTATTTCTACTTGTTCAATTAGATCAAGGGGTAGATTAACTTCTTGTTCTGCTAAATCCATAATATCAAAATAAGAAAGTTCTGGGCGTTTCAATAAGTCTAATGCCAAGATACCATCTCTTAATTCTGCTGTTTTTAAATTATTCATCTTGTCAACAACTGTTTTTGTTGGTGTGATTTTAAATGTTTTTAATCTTTCTATTTCATCAGCTATCATTTGTCGCTTAATACAAAATTTATCATAACGTTCTTTTGATATTAAATTTAACTTATAAGCCTTGTCTGATAATCTCATATCAGCATTATCATGACGTAGTAATAATCTATGTTCAGCTCTTGATGTTAATAATCTATAAGGTTCGTTAGTTCCCTTAGTTACTAAATCATCTATTAAAACACCTATATAGGCTTCATCTCTACCCAATATTAGAGGTTCTTCACCCAATACTTTACAGGCCGCATTTATACCCGCAATAATACCCTGACCAGCCGCTTCTTCATAACCACTTGTTCCATTAAGTTGCCCAGCTGTAAATAGTCCTGCTATTAACTTTGTTTCTAGTGTTGGCCATAGACTTGTTGGATTGATAGCATCATATTCAATAGCGTAACCATTTCTCATAATTTTAGCATTTTCTAAACCTGCTATGGATTTAATCATATCTCTTTGAACATCATCGGGAAGGGAAGTTGATAAACCTTGTACATAAATTTCTTTTGTATCCCTACCCTCTGGTTCTAAAAATAATTGATGTCTTTCCTTGTCATTAAAACGAACATACTTATCTTCGATACTCGGACAATATCTTGGGCCAGTTCCCTTTATCACACCAGAATACATAGCCGAACGATTTAAGTTTTTAGCTATAATATCGTGAGTGCTAGTATTTGTATAAGTTAGCCAGCAAGGAATTTGGTCTTTAACAAAATCGGTAGTTTCATAACTAAAAGCATATTCCTTATCATCTCCTGGTTGAATTTCTGTTTTTGTAAAATCAACAGTATCCGCATTAACACGAGGTGGTGTTCCAGTCTTAAATCTAACCATATCAAATCCTAAATTTTCTAGTTGTTCTGCCAAGTCAATAGATGGCATTTGATGATTAGGTCCTGAAGAATATTTAACATCGCCTATTACTATCTCCCCTCTAAGATAAGTTCCCGTTGTTATAACAATAGCCTTAGCCTTGTAACTTGTTCCCAACATAGTTTTAAGACCAATAACTTTATTATTTTCTACTATAAGCTCACGCACCATAGCTTGTTCCAAATCTAAGTTAGGAGTATTTTCTAATAAATTTTTCATTTCTAGTTGATACTTTACCTTATCTGATTGCATACGCAAGGCACGAACTGCTGGTCCCTTGGCTGTATTTAACATTCTTGTTTGAATATTTGTTTTGTCAGCAATTTTTGCCATAGCTCCACCAAGTGCATCAATTTCACGAACAACTATTCCCTTAGCTGGACCACCAACACTAGGATTGCAAGGCATAAAACCAATCGTATCTAAATTAATTGTAATCAATAAAGTTTTTACACCCTTTCTACTGGCAGCCAAAGATGCTTCAATACCAGCATGACCCCCACCAATTACAATTACATCATACTCTTTTAAAAATTCAGTCATAATTCCTCCAAAATATTTAATAAATAACTTTCAAAATTATGCTTTCACCAAAATTTTGTATATTACTTTTCAAATATATATTATCATAACTTATATTTATTATCTAATCTTTTAACTAAAAATAAAAACATAATAAGGTTAAATAATTTTAACCCTATTATGTTCATAAAAATTATATATTATTTTTTAATAATTTCATAAGTTGCTTTTACATCATCACTTAGCAAATGAGATATTTTACAACGTAATTTAATATTTTCAATTATTCCTTCTATATCCTCTTTTGTTAAATCAGGATAATCAACCTTTATTTCAGCATGATAAGCCCTGTTTTCGTAATCAAAAGATAAGTCTATTTCTATGGATAAGTCTAGAATTTCATATTTTCTGAAAAAGTAGCCCTTAGAACACATCAAGATACAGCCAGAAAATGCCACCGTAAAAACATCCATAGGTCCATCTGCTTCTGTCATCTTTAAAACATATTCTTGCTCATTACTACTTTTAGCAAAAACATCAAAACCTTTATCTAATTTACTCTTAACCTTATACATAATTTATTGCTCCTTTATTATTTTTTTTATTTCCTCATACAAATTACAATTAATTTTATTAAATTTAATATCACTAAAATCGAAATATTTTGTTATTTCATTAGGCTGTAATATTAAATATGCTCCAGCAGAAATAGCAGCTAATGAACCTGGTTTTGAATCTTCTACTGCGATACAGTTTTCGATACTCACTCCCAATCTATAAGCAGCCGCCAAATAAATATCAGGTGCCGGCTTGCCATTTTCCACATCATATTTTGTTACTATATCATCAACATAGTTATAAAGATTATGTTCTTTTAAACCATCTATGATATGTTCCAAACTTCCATTAGATGCCACACCGATTTTTATATTATTTGCTATTAACAATTTAAAAGTATCTTCTATATAGGGAAGCAAAGGTGATTTAATAAATCTGTCATACATAGACGTTAAATCTTTTTCTAGTTTGCTATATTTTTCTTCACTCATATCATAAGTTGACATAATATACTTTTTACATTGCTCTGCACTTGTGCCAGGAACGTTTTTAATATAATTTATAATATCCAATTCTATATTTGTATGTTTTTTTATTAATTCTGACATTACTTCATAATATGTTTTTTCTGTATCAACAATCGTTCCGTCAAAATCAAAAATAACCGCTTCTAATTTTTTTATCATCAATCAACCTCCAAGATTCTCTATTATCATATTAACATTTTTAAAACTTTTTTGCCAGAGAAGAAGATAAAAAAGTTAGAATAACATTTAAAAAATAAATTCTGCTATAACTTATATAAGTGCTTATTTCTTGTTTTCTTATATTTTTATTTTATTAAAATTTTAAAAATTAAATTTCTCTAGTAGCTTCTTTTAACCACATTCTTTCTTCTTCAGTTAAGTGCGGAGCGACTACTTCATAAACTTTTTTGTGATATTTATTTAATTCATATCTATCAACATCATTTAACATATTAAAGTCTATTGCTTCTAAATCAAATGGCACGTAGGTTATTACTTCAAACTCTAAAAATTGACCATATTCATTTTTTACAGTTTTTCTAACAACTAATTCATTTTCCAAACGTATTCCGTGTGAATTAGTAATGTATAGTCCAGGTTCATTTGATAGTACCATGCCCTCTCTTAAAGGTTCTAATTCATTTAGACGAATTTGCCAACGAATGCCAGCTGGACCTTCATGGATATTACCCAAGTATCCTACTCCGTGTCCTGTTCCGTGATTATAGTTTTCGTAATTTTCCCACAGAGGCATACGAGCTAAAACATCAAGATTTTGCCCAGTAACTCCCTCTAAAAACTTAGCCTTAGATAATTGTAAATTAGCTTTTAATACACGTGTGTAGTCATGCTTTAATTCATCACTAACTTTTCCAATAGCAGTAGTTCTAGTAATATCCGTAGAACCCTGCATATAATTTGCACCAGTATCAGTTAGTAAGAATGTTCCAAGATTAATATTTACATTTGTTTCTGGAGTTGAAGAATAGTGAATAATAGCACCGTTAGCGGCATGACCACATATAGGAGCAAAACTTGGGCAGATATAATCTCCTTGCTCTCTTCTAAATTCTACTAATTTATCAGAAACACTAAGTTCACTTTCCTTTTCAATAAGTCCATTTTTAGCTAGTTGTTTTAACCAATAAATAAATTTAGTGTGTGCAACTCCATCTTTAACATGGGCAGAAATTATATTTTTAATTTCAATTTCATTTTTCATAGCTTTCATCAGAACAGTTGGATTACGTTTTTCTATTAATGTCGCTTCCTTAGGAATATTATTAAATATTGCATAATTTAACAAAGCTGGGTCTACTAAAACAACATCTGAATATGAAAATTCTTTTACATCTTCATAAATATAATTATACGGCTTTAAATTAACATTATCTTTTGCAAGTTCTTCTTTTATTGAAGTAGATAATTTACTTTCATCAACATAAAAATCAACTTTATTTTCATATACTATTGAATAACTTAAAAGTAGAGTGAAGAAATCAACATCAGTACCACGAATATTTAGTAACCAGCCATTGTCATCTAAAGTTGTTATTATGTGTGCATTAGCTCCAACTTCAGCCATTTCACGTCTAAGTCTTTCTAATTTTTGAGCAACAGTTTGTCCAGCTTGCTCTAAACTTAACGAGAATGCCTTGTTTTTTGATAATGAAGGTCTATCATCCCAAATTTCATCAACTAAGTCAATATCGTATTTTATTGTGGCATTTTTCTTTTTAAGTTTGACAAATAATTCTTTACCTTGCCCAAACATAACAACTCTTCCGTCAAAACCTAATACTCCACCCTCTGAAATATTTTCAACGATAAAATCTGTTATACTTGGAACCTCTGGCTCTCCCATTTTTTGTAAAACTATACCACTGCTTGCAAGTTGATTTTCTGCCTGTAAAAAGTATCTACCGTCAGTCCAAAGACCTGCAAAATCTTTTGTAACGACAACAGTCCCAGCAGAACCAGTAAAGCCACTTATAAATTCCCTAGACTTAAAATGTTCCCCTACATATTCACTGTTGTGATAGTCAGCAGTAGGTATCATATAAATATCTATCCCATCACTAGCCATAAGTTCTCTTAATTTAGCTATTCTCTCAAGCACATTCATAAATTTTCTCCTTATTTTAATATTTCCCTAAATTTATCTGTTGCTTTAATAAGTCCGTCAACAATCCCTGCTTCTCCTGATGAATGACCTGAAGCAACAACTACATTTAATTCACAATTATTTAATTTTTTACTTAGTTCATAAGCCCCAATAACTCGACAATCAATATCATAACGTCCATGAACAATAATAGTAGGAACATCTTTAATAACATCTACATTATTTAAGATATAATTATCATCATCCCAGAACATATTGTTCATCCAAAAATGGCATTCTATGGTCGCCATTGAAATTGCATAATTAATTTCTCCAAAACTATTTTCTAAATTTGGATCTGGCAGAAGAGTTACAAGATTTCCCTCCCACATACTCCATTCTTTAGCTGCTTGTTCTCTATCTTCCCTATCATCACTTGTTAATCTTCTATAATAAGCTGAGATAATATCTTTTCTTTCTTCTTCTGGTATTATGCTAATATATTTTTCAAATGCTTCTGGTTGAATATTACTTGCACCACCAATTTCATAAATCCATTCTATATCTTCACGGCGTCCCAAGAATATTCCCCTCAATACCAAACCTTGTACTCTTTCTGGATGCTTAATAGCATAGCATAAAGCTAGTGTTGCCCCCCAGCTACCACCAAAGACAAGCCATTTTTCAATATTTAAGGCTTGACGAATTTTTTCTATATCTTCGATAATATGCCAAGTATCATTATTTTCTAAACAAGCATGTGGTGTAGATTTACCACTCCCTCTTTGATCGAAAACTATTATACGATAAAATTCAGGGGCAAAGTATCTTCTACAAGTTGGAGAAGAACCACAACCAGGTCCACCATGTAAAAAAATAACAGGCTGTCCCTTTGGATTACCTGATTCTTCATAGTAGATTGTATGCTGTTCATCTACTTTTATAAAATCAGTAAAATTAGCTTCAATCTCTGGGTAAAATGTTCTTAATGTCATATTAATTACTCCTTATTTCTATTTTATACACCTATATTATAACATAGAAAAATAAAAATGAGTAAGAAATTTTCTATTCATTTAATTTATTTGACGACCTTTTATAAAATAAACTAACGTTCTATTAAAATTTCTCCCTCACGAAGTTTAACAATAGAAGCAAGTTTTTTCTCGAATAAGAATAATAACAGTGCTAATACTGCCAAGACTACCGCTATTCCTATTATACATGTAGGAAGTTTTGTGTCAAAGTCCAATTATAAATATATCCATAAGATTTAGCGGCAATAAATGTAGAAATAGTCCAAACTGCCATTAAGATAGATAGAATATGTTTTGGTGCATATTTAGAAATAAAGGCATTTCCTAATGGAGAAAATACCATTTCCCCTAATGAAAGAATAACACCAAACATTACAATCCATAAAATACTTGCTTTAGATGATTCTGGAGTTCCTACACCACCTTGCACTTCTGCTCCAACAAGCATTAAGAACGATGTTCCAAGAAGTAATAAACCTAGAGACAATTTTTTATATAAGCTCATATCTCCTTGAGGTCTCTTAGAAAGTTTCACCCATAAAGCTCCAAGAACTGGCTCTAAAACGATACATAGTAAGGTATTTTCTGAATCGAATAGTGCAGTAGAAACTTGACTACCAAATACATTTAAGTCTACATAAGTTGGTGCATAGTCATAAACAGCAAGATATGTTAAGTACCAGAATAACCAGAATACTACTGAGAATAATGAGATAAGAATTATTGAAAAAACTCTTCTTAATTCCTAGGTTGCTATAGGCGTTTGTTCTTTTTTATCTGTTTCTTCTTTAACTTCACTTTCTTTGTGAATTGACCCTGCTTGTAGAGATTACATTACAGAAAAAGGATACGGAGAATATTTCACTCACAGAACTGGTCATAATATAGGTTTAGAGTGCCATGAGTTCGGTGATGTTTCTTCTATCAATACTGATGTTCTTGAGCCGGGTATGGTATTTTCAATAGAACCAGGTATCTACCTACCAGGAGAATTTGGAGTTCGTATAGAAGATTTAGTTTTAGTAACAGAAGATGGTTGCGAAAACTTAAACAAACTAAATAAAGAACTAGTTGTTGTAGGAGAATAAAAATTTTTTAAAAAAGGAGTATTTTTACTCCTTTTTTATTTTGCCAATTAAATAAAAAATAATACCACATAGCAAAATATTATATGAATTTTTTTATTAATATTTTATAATCTAAAATAAAGGAGGTATAAAATGAATTTAGAATTAATTATTGACAGCAAATTTAAGGAGACACTTATAAAAATTTTTACAAATAAAGTTGATAATAAAATTGAAAAAATTATTAACTTCACTAAAACGAATAAGGACGTGATTATTGGCTATAAAAATAATGAACTTGAAATACTAAAAGAAGAAGATATAGAAAGAATATTTATTGAAGATAAAACTACATTTTTAATTGCAAACTGTCAAAAATATAAATCAAAAAGTAGATTATATGAATTTGATAATCTACTGAATAATAATTTTATAAAAATATCTCAAAGTGAAATTGTAAATCTAAATTTTATTAAAAAATTAGATTTCAGCTACAAGGGAACTATTATGCTTAAATTCAAAAATGGAGATAGCACATTTGTTTCAAGGAGAAATATAAAAAATTTTAAAAATAAGTTGAATATTTAGGAGGTATAAATATGAAAATTTTAAAAGAAATAATTTTATATTCAATAATAGGTATTGGCTTTGGTACGCTACTACACTACATAATAACTACTTTTATTTTAGATTACAGTTTTTCACCAGTTGTTCCTAATTTTGCTAGTAAATTTAATAACATAGATACAGCAGTAGGGCTGCAACTTTTAGTATTTGCCCTTATAGGAGTATCACAAGGTTTTGCAAGAAATATTTTTAAGCAGGACAATTATTTATTTAGGCAGAGTATAATTCATTATTTTCTTATTACCCTGCCCCTGCTTTTAGGTGGTTACTACCTACATTGGTTTGAATTAGATCTTAAAAAATTACTAGGATTTTTAATTTTTGTAAGTTTAATTTATTTTATACTATTTTTAATTTTCTACTTTTCTACAAAAAAGAAAATAGATGAGATAAATAAAAAATTAAGTAAGAATTTATAATTTAAAAGGACTACATTCATGTAGTCCTTAAATTTATATTTTTGTAATTTCAACTTTATTTGTAAACTTTATTTAAAAATTTCTCTATATAAGACCAATATTCTTCATTATATTTTCTTTCTGCCTTGCAGTGTTTAGAGTCTTTAAATATATGAATTTCTTTATTAGATGTCAATAATTCATAAGCTTTCTGAGCATTTGCTAATGGAACATAGCCGTCTGCATCGCCATGTAATATTAGGGCTGGTAGTTTTGTAGTTTTCAAGGCTTCACTTGCATCAACATCTCCAAAATTATAACCCGCCTTAATTTTCGTAACCATGTTAGCTAGAGGTATTACAGGAAATGATGGCAAGCCAAACATTTTATCTAGTTGGTAAACAAATTCTTCTTTTAAGTTTACATAACCACTGTCTTCAATAAAGCCTTTAACATTATCTGGCAAGCCCTTATTTAGAGAATTCATAGTTGTTGCTGCACCCATACTAATACCAAATAAGACTATTTGTGGGTTGTTATTTTCAGTAGAAACTTTTTTCACCCAAGAAACTAGGTCGGTTGAATCATACCCGCCCATAGAGTAGGCTTTCCCTTCACTTTTCCCATGTCCTATTAGGTCAGGTGCAAATACATTATAACCCCTATCGTAAAAACCACGAATATAGTTTGCCGCTTTTTTAGCTTCAATAAAGAAACCGTGTGTTACTACTACCCATTTTCTTGCCTGTGCTTCTTCTTTAGAATCTTTATGAACAAAAGTATATCCTTTTAATTTTACTCCCGTAACAGAATTCATGCTGTGTTCTTGTTTGTTTTCATCAAACCATTTCATATTTATTTCTTTTCTCGGATCAACTACTCCGTCATCATCTTGATTTGAAACCTTATCTTTATTAACTTTTGGATTTAAGGCAAAGTTGTAAAAATAATCACCGGTAAACCAACCCGCTCCCAAAATAAATACAACTAAAAAACTAAGAATTATTTTTTTATATTTTTTTACAAATTTCATTAACATTCTCCTAATATATAATTTATTTTAAAATATATTATATATCTAACAGAGATAAAAGTAAACAAAAAAGTTTACTTTTATTTTAATTGAAATATAAAATAAATTTATTTACTTCTTAAAATTTTTCTAAAATTTTTAGGGTATCTAGCATTTCTTTCATTACTTTTACATTGTGCATTCTAACAATTTTTGCTCCTCTTTTTATAGCTTCTATTGATAAAGTAGCACTAACAATATCCCTATCCTTAGGCTGGGTGTTCCCCCCTAAAATAAAATCTGTTGTTCGTTTACGACTGGCTGCGTATTGTATTGTAGAATTAAGAATATTCATAGCTGCTAATTTTTTAGTAATGATAATATTTTCCTCTGCATTTTTTCCAAAGCCTATTCCTGGATCTACTATAATATTTTCTTTTTTTACTCCTGCCCTTAAGCAAATATTTAGACTTTCTTGCAAGTCAGCAATTAAACTTTCTATTTCTCTTCCTTTTTGAGTAGCTCCATTGTGCATAATTATGATTGGTAGATTATATTCAAAAGCTACTTCTGCCATATTATTATTCTTTGCGCCATGAACATCATTAATTATATTTGCTCCCAGTTTAATAGCCTCCTTAGCAACCCTAGCCTTATATGTGTCTATACTAATTAAAATATCTGGAAAATTTTTTCTTATGCTTGGTAATATTAAACTTAATCTTGCTATCTCCTCTTCTTCAGACAATAACTTTGCTCCAGGTCTTGTAGATTCACAGCCCACATCTATTATGTCGGCTCCGTCTTCTAACATTTTTTTTACCTGATTTAAGGCTAAGTCTTTGTCAAAAAAATCTCCACCGTCAGAAAAAGAATCTGGGGTAAAATTTAAGATGCCCATTATTAAATATTTCTTTTCTGTCAATAATTTTTGAAGCTTAGTCATCATTTTTCTCCTTTAATAATTCTTTTCTTACTTCTGATATAAGATATAAAGACCCACTTACTAAAAAAGTTTCATCAGTTTTTAACTTAGGTACTATATCTTCTAAGGCTTGTTTGTAATTATCAAATATTTTTATTTCTTTTGTAAAGCTGGCAAGCAAGTTTTCTAACTTAGATTCTTTTATTTCAATAGGAACTTTGGTTACATAAAAGCTGGCGTCCAAACTTTCAAATAGTTTAATCATTTCTGAATAGTCTTTGTCTGCTAATATTCCTATTAATATTTTTATTTTTCCTAAATTTTGTTTTTTGAGATAGTTTACCAGACTTCTAACTCCGTCAATATTGTGGGCTCCGTCTAGTAAAATATTATTTTTTACCCATTCTAATCTGCCTAGCCATCTAGTATTTTCTAAACCTTTTTTTATTTCTACATCTGTTAAATTAATAGTATTTTTTTCTCTTAAAAATAAGAGTGCTTCTAAGGCTAAAGAGGCATTGTAAATTTGATGCTCTCCTAGCATTTTTATTTTTATATTTTTAAAACTTTTGTAAGAAAATATGTTGTGCTTAAAGGCAATTTCTTCTACATCAATATAATTTTCAGCTAAAATTTTAAGCCTAGCATTTTTTACTATGGCAACTTTTTTAATTATAGAAATAACTCCTTCTTTATTAGGATATAATAAAATATTATCATTTCCTTGAATAATACCTGCTTTTTCATAAGCAATTTTTTCTAGGCTATCTCCCAGTATATTGGTATGGTCAAGACTAATTTTAGTAATTATTGATAATTCCTTATTTTCAAAAATATTGGTAGCATCAAAACGTCCACCCAAACCAACTTCCATAATAGCAAAATCAACCTTGTTTTTTTCAAAGTAGCAAATTGCGACTACTGTTAATAATTCAAAAACAGAAATATTGTCTTTATCACTTGCAAAATTCTTATACCAAATATTAGAAATTTCTTGATATAAAGTATACATTTCTTGATAGCTAATAAAATTATTATTAATTCTTATCCTATCGTTAAAACTTACCATACTAGGACTAGAATACATACCTACCTTGTATTTTTGAGCTAGTGTATTTTGCAAGTATGAACTTACAGACCCCTTGCCATTTGTTCCAGCTATATGAATTACTCTTAATTTTTTCTCTGGATTACCTAGAATATTTAAAATATTTTTCATTCTATGTAGACCCAACTTCATACCACTCCGTTCTGATTTTGATACTACATTAACGATTAATTCTTCTGCTATATATTCTAAAATATAAATTGTTAAGTCGTTATTTATTTTTTTTAATTCTTGCCATACATCTTCCAAATTTTCCAAATTAAATACAGCTAGAGTTTTATCATCTACATTAATATTATTTTTTTTTGCATAAGTTAGCAACTTTTCTTTATAAAAATTTATTGTCATTTTTTAATCTCCTAAAATTCATAAATTAATTTTACTATGAAGCAAAAAAAAAGTACATATCACAGCATTTTATTTGATATTAAAAATTTAATTTACTAAAATACGTTTATTACTAATTAGTGATAAATTATAAAGAGGTATTTATGGACATAGCTTGGTAAAAATTCCGCAACATATACATATAGTATTTAGAAGAGAAGAAGGTGTTATAACTGCTAATATTAGCAAAACAATTAAGAATACTGGACTTACTCTTGCACAATTTGGTATTCTTGATGTTCTTTACACAAAAGGACAAATGAAAATTTGTAATTTACTTAATATAGTTCTAGCAACTTCAGGTAACATGACTGTAATTTTAAAAAATATGGAAAGTGCAAATTTAATTTATCGTAAAAAAGATGAAGTTGATAAACCTGCATTCCTTGTAAGATTAAAAGAAAATAGAAAAAACTTTTTGAAGAAATTCTTCCTAATCATAGAAAAGAATTAGAAAATGTCTACTCTATTCTCACAAAGGAAGATAAAGAAACACTTATTAATATTTTAAAAAAATTCAAAAATTTCAAAATCATCTAGGAGGAAATAAAATCCAAAAATCAGTATTAATAGCAGTAGATTTAAATAGAAAGGGGGATTTAATCAGCAATTTGCTAATTACATTAAAGAAGAACTTGAAAATCAGGGGCTAGCAACTAGCTTTTTAGATTATAAAAATTTACCAATCTTGGAGCAAGATACAGAACGTCCAGAACCAAAAGAAGTAAAATTAATTAGATATTAATTAGCAAAAGCAGATGCCATATATATAGTAAGTCCAAAATATAATGCTTCTTAGCCTGATATTGTTAAAAATTTATTAAACTGCTTAGCACGTCCAGCTAAAACTTTCGACTTTGAAATGCCAACTCTCCTAGATAGCAAAAAACAACCCTTGCTGTAGCTGTTGATTCAACAGAAGCTAAATTTGTTCATAAAAATCTTAATAAAATTTTAAAATACATAAGAAATGATGTATTCCAAGGTGAAAGTCTAGGAATTTCTTTAGCAGCTGATACATGGTAACCAGGTGAATTATTATTATCTGACTAACAAAAAGCCAAAACAGATGAATATATAAAAGTATTTATAAATTTCTTAAAATAAAAATAAAAAAATGATTTAGAAATATTTCTAAATCATTTTTTTATTAATCTTATGCTTTTTTAAAAAATTTTTGGTTTATCTTATCAACAATAGAAGCTAAGGATGCATCTCCTGAAACGTTGCAAGCCGTACCAAAACTATCTTGTGCTATATATAAGGCAATCATTAAAGAAATCATAATTTCATTGAAGCCTAATACTGATTGTAATAATCCTAAAGCGGCAAAAACTGCTCCGCCAGGTACTCCAGGGGCGGCTACCATAGTAATACCTAATAAAACTATAAATTGAACCATTACTGATATCGCTGGAAAAGCCCCACCATGTTGTAGCCAATAAACTGCTGTTGCACATGTAGTTAAAGTTATTGTACTTCCAGATAAGTGGATTGTAGCAAATAAAGGTATTGTAAAGTTAGCAACTGCTGGGTCAACACCCATTTTTTTAGTTGACTGTAATGTTACTGGTATTGTGGCTGCTGATGATTGAGTTCCTATTGCTGTAGCATAAGCTGGTAATATTTTAACTAACATTTTAAATGGATTTTTTTTGTTAACTGCTCCGCCAAATGTATACTGTAATAAAATTACCACAAAATGTAAAATTAATATAACAACAAAAACAAAAAGGAATATTTTTAAAATTTTAAATACTTCTCCTGAACCAGTTATATTAGCAAAAACTCCCATTATATAAAATGGTAACAATGGAATTATTAATTTGTTAAGTAGTAGTTCAATAACTTGACCAAATTCTTCAAAAGCTTTTTTCATTCCCTTCAATTTTAATGAAGAAATACCTATCCCTAAAACAAATGACAATATTAAAGCTGTTGTAACACCAAATATTGCTGGCATTTCAAATTTTATATACCCTGATAAAAGCAACTCTTCTGGATTCGTCAAACTTTGGAGTTGTGAACCCTTTAATATATTTGGTAAAAAGATTTTTGCTACTAAAAATGCCAAAGTACCTGCAAATAAAGTAGAAATATAAGCAATCATTGTAGAAAGTCCTAATAATTTACCAGCATTACTTGATAACTGACTTATCCCAGGAACAATAAATCCTACAATTATTAAAGGTATTGCAAAACCTAAAAATGAACTAAATATGTCTGAAAATGTAACTAGAACTCTGATAGCATAAGCTGGTAATACATTTCCTAATACTATACCCACAACTAAAGCCAAAACTAATTTTGCTAGCAGTGGTAACCTTTTATAAAAACTCATAATTTTTTTCTCCTTATATAAAATTTAACCTTCTGTATTTTTTAAAAATACATGTGTACATTATACAAGAATATTTTTAATTTGTAAATAGAAAAAAAGAAAAAATTTAAAAATTTTTTATATTTTTTCTTCCTATTTAAAATTAATTTACAAGCATAGTATTTTTATAAATTAAATATTAGTTTATTATTAAAAAATAAAAAAGAGAAATCACTCTCCTTTGTAAATTCTTTTATATCTATTTTTAATTACTAGTATAAGTTTTTCTAATAATATTTTTAAAATTGCATAAACAGGAATACCTATAACAGCACCTAGTATCCCCATCATATTTGTCCCAATAATAACCACAAATATTACTGTTAATGGATGTTGCTTCATACTTCGTCCCATTATATTAGGCGAAATAAAATTTCCTTCTAAAAATTGCACAACTCCCCAGACGACTAGCATCTTTAAAACCATTACCCAATCAGTTCCAAAAGCAACTAGCATTGCAGGTATAATAGCCATCATCGGCCCTAAATAAGGAACTATACTAAGTACTCCTGCTAAAGTTGCTAAAGACACTGCATACTGCAAACCGATTATTTGATAACCTACAAAAAGTAAAATACCTACACAAACAGAAACTAACATTTGCCCAGAAATATAAGATCCTACCTTATTATCTATTTCGTTAATTGTAGTCTCTATAGGTTCTTTAGATTTTTCAGGTAACTTGCTTATAATATAAATTTTAAATCTACTGGAATCTTTTAATAAATAATAAAGTACAAAAGGTGTAGTAATAATTATTGCAGCTGTTGATGATAATATTGAAGCTGCATTCGAAATGAAATTAGTAAAAATATCAAATGCCGCTGCACTAAGTTGTGTTCCATTCAAATTTTCATTAATGTAGACTATAATATTTTTTACAATAGCATTGTCTGCATTTGCCTCTAAATAATTTCTAATTATATTTACATAACCTGGCATAGAAGTTATTAAGTGCTGGGTCTGCTCAATCATAACTGGCACTGCCCCAATAAATACTGTTAGTATTACTGCTATCCCAAATATTATAGATAAGATAGATGCCATCCCACTATTTATTTTAGTTTTTGCTAATAACAAATTATAAACAGGATTCAGCATATAAAAGAATATATATGCTACTAAAACTGGAACCAGCAAGCTGTTAATTACTATTATAAGAGGTGCCATTATAACATTTATTTGACTATATAACCAAATTGCAGTAAATAATAAAATTATAACTATTAAAATATAAATACTTAATTTACCACCCAAAAAGCGAATTATATTTTCTTCTTTAGTGCTTGTTTTTTCAATTTCTATTTTTTCTTTTATTGATTTTTCTTTATTCATAGCTATTCCTTTCTTTATTATTTATTACATGTTAATATATTTTATCATATTCTTTCTTTAAATACATTTAATAAAGGTTTGATAAATATATTTTATAAAAAATAATTTCAACTGGCAATGTAAAATATTTGTAAAAAATTTTACAAACATTCAATAATTTTATTTATAAAATAATTATTTCTTTAAAAATATTTTTTTCTAACAGTAAATTATTGCAAATAAATTTTTAATACTAAAAAAATATTTTATTAAATATTTCCAATAATAAAGTATAGAATTAGCATATATCATATTTATAAAATAAACTTACTAAGCATGATTATAACTTAGTAAGTTTATTATTAATTATATTTATTAAAAATTGACTACATTAGCACTTGTGCCAGTTTTGATTACTTCTAATGCAGAGTTTAAGCCACCTTCTACAAGATTTTCTATAGCGGTAGTTGTGTAAAAGGCTGTATGAGGTGTATAGATTACATCATCACGATTAATTAATTCTTGAAGTAATTCATCATTTATTCTATATTTACTTAAATCTTTAGGAACATAGTCGCCCTCATTTTCATAAACATCAAGAGCTGCACCTAGTAATTTACCACTATCTAGTCCTCTTAAAACCGCTTTTGTGTCTACTAGCATACCACGAGCAGCATTTACTATTATTGAATTTTCTTTCATCTTAGCTATAAAGTCATCATTGACTAGATGCTTATATTCTTTTACTGCTGGCATGTGTAGTGTTATAACGTCAGATTGTGCTACAAGGTCATCTATATTATCAACATAAGCAAGAATTTTTTTGGCTTCGTCATTTTTAAAAATGTCATAGCCGATTACTTTTGCTCCGAGTGCATTAAATAGTTTTGCCACTTGAGTTCCTATTCTTCCAGTTCCGATAACTCCTACTGTAAGTGTTCTAACTTCTCTTGATAATATTTCTGGTTCCCATGAAAAATTATGTTCAGAAACTCTATTTTTAATTTTTTTGATATTTCTACTTAAATATAAAGTTGTTGTAATTACATGTTCAGCAATAGCATTAGGAGAGTATGACGGAACATTTGTCATCTTAATTCCGTATTCTCTCATTAAATCTAAATCGTAAATATCAAATCCTGCTGAACGTGTTGAAAAAACTTTTATACCTTCAGATTTTGCAAAATCGTAAACTTCTTTTTCAAATGGTTTGTTTTGAGCAAGAACTACCCCCTCAACACCTCTTATTAATTCTACATTATCTTTAGTAAGATTTTCATTAGTTACAAGTAATTCAATTTCAAAATTTTTTTCTCTCCAAATTTCTAATGCTTTTTTCTCATCTTCTCTTATATTAAATACTGCTAGTTTCATACTCTTAACCTCCTATTTACCTAATTCTTCAAAAATAAAAATATCACGTTTGTATATTTTTAAAATTTTTACAAATATAAAATCAGTTATCAATGCAAATACAAATGTTGCCATAAAGTAAACTATAAATAAAATAGTTATTTTACTCAAGATAGAACCTTGCATAAATTGGAAGGCTGCTATTGGACCAATAAGCCCTGAAAAACCAAAACCTGCTGACGCCGCAGTGCCTTGAATAGTGAAATAGTAGGCTAAAAATCCTGCAAAGACCGCATTTATAATTATTGGTATATTAACTATTGGATATTTCAACCAGTTTGGCATAAATATTTTCATAGAACCAAAAAATAAACTTAATGGTACCCCTATTTTATTTACACGCATGGTTCCCACCACTAAAGTCATTGCACAACTTGCTATTCCGACATTAGCCGCTCCAGATGCTAAACCTTGTAATCCTACTGCTATTGAAACAGCAACAGTTGATACTGGAGAAACTATTATTAGGGCAAATGAAATTGCTAGTAATATACTCATAAGTAATGGTTGCAATGTTGTAAAATCCATTATTATACTACCGATAAAACCAGTAATTTTTTTTACGTATGGTAGTATTGTTAAACCAAATGTTCCTACAATAGCTGTTGTTAGTACTGGCAGTAAAATTATTGTTAAACTACCAAATTTCCCCCTAAAAAATTGCATAACTAAAACTAAGACAGCAGAAACTATCATTATATTAATTAAATCTCCAATACCGTTGATAATCATTTTGCCATCTACTATACTGATAGAACCTCCACAAATAAAAGAAACCATACCCGAAATTGCCACTTCAATAGGCTGCATTTTAAACTGTAAGGCTACTAAGATACCTATTAAAGCTGGTGTAGCTAATTGCGACATACCTAAAACATTATAAATCATTTTAATTATACTACTATCATTAATAAAAAATTTAAGTATGCCTCCTAAAACTGCATTAGGTATTAAACCAACGACTATCCCTAAAGCAACACCGTTAAGTAATTTATTAAAAAAACTTTTTACTCCATCTTTTCCCACAAAAAAACCTCCGTAATTTTTTGATATAAGATATCAATAAAATTAATTATAACATAAAAAAAATGTGAAATAAACTATATTTTAATAAAATTAAAAAGCATTTACAAATTTATAAATTCTTAAATATAAAATCTATATTATTTTTTTAATAAATCACGAATTTCTTTAAGTAATTCTTCTTTAGAATCAACTGCTGGTACTTCTTTTTCACCATCTTCTGCTTCTACTTTAGAAACTTTTACTTTTGCTGTATTAATAATTTTTACAAACATGAAAATAGATACTGCTACTATTAAGAAATCAATAATTATTTGTATAAAATTACCATACTTAATTCCCTTCCATTCTATTGCTGTAAAGTCTGAACGGCTTGGGAATAATAACATAATTAGTGGCATAATTATATCTGCTACTAAAGAAGATACTATTTTCCCAAAAGCCGCACCAATTACAACCCCTATAGCTAAGTCTAATACATTACCCTTTAAGGCAAATTCTTTGAATTCTTTTAACATTTTTTCTCCTTTGTAAAATTTTTGCTCTAAAACAATGTTAGTAATTCTAACACAGATTTTTTATCCTGCCTAGTAATATGAACTGAATTTTTATTTTTGCACACAAAATATTGTTTTATTCTACTCAAAGAAAAATTTTTAAATAAGATATTATAAAAAATTATTTATTGCAAAACAAAAAACAGTAAATATTCTTGATTTACTGTTTTAAAGATAATTTTTTATTTTTTTGTTTTCCGTTTGTTAGTTACTTCTTTTTTAAGTAAAAAGAGATAACATAAGTTATATTTAAAGTTATAATTCAATTATCTTTAAATTTTTAATCTCACTTCTTTTTTTTATCAAAACTTCTTTTGATATATCAGACTTATCAATACCTATAACATATCTGTTTTTGTTTATTCCAGCTAATAAAAAGCTAGATGATCCGCAAAAACAATCCATTATAATAGAACTCTCATTAGAAGATTGTTCCACTATCATTGATAACATATCTATATTCTTTTCAGTAGGGTATATTGGATTTTGTGGGTCTTTAAAATTTGTCCATATATCTTGTATTTTCTTTCCTTTATGCTCATCAGAAAATTTTTTAATTCTCGGTACTCCATTTTTAGACCACTCTATTAATCCATCATTATCTAGCTTGTCAAGTTCTTTAGGACTACACCTCCAATGTCTACCTTTTGGTGGCATCATTCCTTTCCATTTTCCTCCTGTTTCTCCATTTTTGGTTTCCCCTGGAGCGTGGCAAGGCACAGTATTATATCTTCTTCCTTTCTCATCAATCTTTGGAAATTTTTTTAGTATTTCATCTTCACTTAAAGGAATAGTTATATTATTGAATATGTTTTTTTGATTTTTCTTTGAATATATATATATAACATCTTTCTCATTTCCAAAAGCTCGTCGTTTGAAATTTTTAGGATTTGATTTTACTCTAGTTATATCATTTACAAAATTTTCCATTCCAAAAATTTCATCAAGTAATAATTTTATATAATGTCCTAATTTACAATCTATATGAAAATACAAAGTTCCTCTATCACTAAGTAATTTTTTTATTAAAATTACTCGTTCTCTTATAAATTCTAAATATTCATTTAAAGCCATTTTATCACTGTATGCTAAACTATCGTTTTTAGATGAACTAATAGTTGATACCTTATCTTCACTGTAATAAAAGTTAGAATTAGTATTAAAGGGTGGATCAATATATACTAAATCCACTTGATTTTCAAAATCATTTAATAGCATAATCATAGAATCAAAATTATCTCCTTTAATATATAATCCCTTTTCTTCGCCTTTAGAAATATTTTTTAACTCTAATTTTTTCAACTCAATAATTTTATCAATTTCTTTAAAAGGCTTCTTATTCTTATAATCTAAAAACATATTAATTCCTCATTATATTGAATATAAATAATCTCTTAGTAATATCGCTGATACTATTATCTCATCATTTGAAAAGTCGTTACATATGCTATTATACATTTTATTTTTTGTCTTTATATACAGTACTCCATCTAAAATTGAAATTACTTTAACATTGTAATTAGTATCTCTTAGTGGTTCTTTCATTGTAGCAACTGCATCAGCAAATTGTGCATTTTGGTGTCCACCAAAGTCTGTTAAAAATTTAGCTTCTCCTAAAATATAAGTTTTATTAAATTTCGCCATAAAATCTAAACCTTTATTTCTATCATATCCTAAAAATTCATTAGCAAAATTTTTCATACTTGCATCAGAACCATTAAAAACTATATTCTCTGTAGTATTCATAAATTCTTCAGTAGATGTTGTAATTTTACAACCTAATGCTCCAGCATCTATCCAATTTTTAAACATCGGCCCTATTTGCCTATTAGTTTCTTTTGGTGCAGTCGTTTTATCAAAAATTTCATCAAGCCCTAACTCATATAACATTCCTGTAATTCTATTAACTGTGTTAGGATTTCTAGCAATAGCACTTTTATCTCTCTTTAAATATGCTACATAAGAATCTTTAATAGGAAAAATTTCTTGTGCTAATAAAACATTTAATAAATTTGTTGAATCTCTATTTTCAAAATAATATTTTATATCTCTTACATCTTCTTCTTTTAACTCTCTTCTCAAATTAACAGACATAGGATATATTTTAAAAAGCAAATCCAAATAATTTCTTTGATTTGCTAACTCTATACTCTTTTCAGTCCAAATGTTCATACTTTAATTCTCCTTTATTATATAAATAACTTCTCCAGCCTTAAAATTCAACGCTTTACAAATTTTCACTATATTTTTTTAAGATATATACTCATTCTTACCCATATTTGCTATGCAATTTGTTGTTAAATTTGCTTTTTCTATTAAATATTTTTCTTAAATTAATTTTTTAAATTATTTAATTCACATAAAAATTTGCAAATAAAATATTTTTGATAAAATTATTAGGCTATATAAAATAAACAAAAAATATTAAATTTTTTAAAATTTACTATTTTGAAGATAATTTTTTATTTTTTTGTTTTCCGTTTGTTAGTTACTTCTTTTTTAAGTAAAAAGAACTAGATTTTTATTTAATCGTCTTAAAATTTTTTATATATCAAAAAGTTCTGTAGGATCAATTTTAAATTGCAACATATTTGCAGTTGGTCTTCCATTATCTCCACCTTTTCTCTGAAGTGTAACTTTACCAAGTTTTATTGAACCTCTAGGGCTAATTTTAACTTTACCATCTGCAAAATAATGATTAATAACTTCATTTATATTTTTCAAAACCCATCTGGCATCTTCTTGTAATTTTTGTGCTACTAAAACCCATTCAGCAGAAAATTCTCCTCGTCCCTTTAAAATATCAGATATTATTAGCAATTTATTATTATTTAACCAATCTAACAATAATTCTCTTTCTTCGTAGGTTAATTCATCCATAAACATTCTTCTATCATCTCTAATATCATCTCTATAAGGTTTTAGTTCACCAGTAAAATATTCTAAAATTGTATACACATCCAAAGGAATATTCCATAATTCGTTATAACTTTTTAACCACCTTTTATCAATTTGATTAAATCCTTTCTTATTGCTTACAAGTTTTACTTGTATATTTTCAATATCAAGTGCATCTCTCAGTTTAACTTGAACTTTTACATTCAAATCTGCTTTATATCCACTTATAACAATCGCCTTTACATATTCAATTCTTTCCAAAGAATAACCCATAATTGTTAGCCATTCTTTAGCTTCGTCGTTATTTTGCCAATCATTAAATTTGTCTGCTATATGTTGTTCATTTCTAAATCCATCTTTTGCAGTTTTTGATCCTAATTTAACTTTATCAATTTCCACCATCTTTTTATACCTCAACTTTAATATTTTTAATCATTTCTTTAGTAATTGCTTCTATAACATTTACCGTCATTGCATTCCCTGCTTGAGATAACACTTTATTGTTATTTAATTTATTTTTTTTAACTTTTTCTGCAATATTTTTAGGAAATCCTTGAAGTAATAATGCTTCATATCCACTTAATTTTTTTATTTTACCATTTTTTATATAAAGTAATCCGTGCCTTCCCGTTCGTAATGTAGGAAAAGTTTTATCATATTTACGTAAGTCTGATTGTCGCCAATCAATAACAAAATTTTCCCAACTTATAACTTCTTTATTTGTGAATTTATTACAATTATATTTATTTGATAAATATTTTTGAAATGTCTTATCTAAAATATCTAACTCCAGGTTATTATCTTCATCTAAAAACCAATCAAAATTTTTATTTGATAAATTTTCTATAGGAAATTCAAACATGCCATTATCATACCTTTTTTTAAATCCTACAATATATATTCTCTCTCTCATTTGAGGAACTCCAAAATCAAGACTGTCTATAACTTTGTAATAAATATTATATCCTATATTTTCAAGTTCTTTTTTTATTGTATTAAAAGTATTTCCTTTATCGTGATTTACTAATCCTTTAACATTCTCTAAAATGAAATATTTAACATTTTTATGTTTCATAATTTCTATTAAAGAATATATTATTTGTCCTCTTTCGTCATCAAATCCTGCTCTTTTCCCCACAATTGAAAATGTTTGGCAGGGGAATCCTGCAATCATAAATTCAAAATCAGGTAATTTATCAAAGTCCAAATTAGTTAAATCTCCATAATTTCTATTATCTTCAAAAAAAATTCGATAAGTTTCTGCAGTTTTTTCATCTATTTCACAATGACCAACACATTCTAATCCATTGTTTTCTAACCCTATCCTTCCACCACCAATTCCTGAACAAAAATCAAAAAATTTTAACATATCATTACCTTTCTATTTTTTAAACTAATTACTTGTTATAAATTACACTAAAGTACTTTACATATCTAAATGATACCTACTCACTCTTTCCAATATTATATGCAATTTGTTGTTAAATTTGCTTTTTCTATTAAATATTTTTCTTAAATTAATTTTTTAAATTATTTAATTCACATAAAAATTTGCAAATAAAATATTTTGATAAAATTATTAGGCTATATAAAATAAACAAAAAACAGTAAATTTTTAAAAATTTACTATTTTAAAGATAATTTTTTATTTTTTTCTTGGATTTTCTATTACTATTGCCCCAGCAGGAGTTCCCTTGATACAGTGTTTACACATATTTAAGAATAATCCATGCTCAACAACACCAACAATATTAGCTAATTTTTCTTTAACTATTTCTATATCAAATCCTAAATCCAGATGTAAATCAACTATATAATTCTTGTTATCTGTTATTAATATTTCTTCATTTTTATAGCGTAAGACAGGATTTAAACCTTGTTTTTTCATCTTGTTGATAGTGTGTGTATAAGCAAATGGTAAAATTTCAACTGGTAAATTAAAAGCACCAAGTTCTTCAACGTCTTTACTCTCGTCATAAATCCAAACCACGTGTTCGCTTAAGTCGGCA
Source organism: Gemella sp. zg-1178 (assembly GCF_018790995.1). Classification (NCBI taxonomy): domain Bacteria; kingdom Bacillati; phylum Bacillota; class Bacilli; order Caryophanales; family Gemellaceae; genus Gemella; species Gemella sp. zg-1178. Next base: position 13,882 of record NZ_JAHKEI010000013.1, on the reverse strand, counting down.
ACTATTTTTTCTCTAAATAGGGCTGCACCACCACCTTTTATGGCATTAAAATTTTTGTCGATTTCGTCAACACCGTCTACTGTTAAATCGATGTGTTCAACTTCTTCTAGTTCTTTTACATTAAGACCTAATGATTTTGCCAATTCTATACTTTGAACAGAAGTAGAAACTAGTTCTACATTTAAGCCTTCTTTTACTTTTTCTGCTATGGCATGAATAAAATAATATACGGTTGAGCCAGTTCCTAAACCTACTACCATACCATCTTTTACAAAATCTAATGCTTTATACCCTACCTGTTCTTTTAAATTCATAATTTTCTCCTTATTTATATTCAATCAATAAATATTTTTTCTTACCACGTCTTAATACTAGATAAGATTTTTCTAACACGTCTTTATCAGAAATTGTATAATCTAAATCAGTAATTTTTTCACCGTTGATGTAGATTGCACCGTTTGTTATATCTTCACGAGCCTGACGTTTTGAAGTAACTAATTTTGATTTTACCAAGAAATCTACTATATTATCTTCTTCTTTTTCTAATATTTCTTTTGGCATTGCTTTTACAGCTTGTAAAAATTCAGAAGGTGATAAGTCTTTAATATTGCCAGAGAAAAGTGCTTCTGTTACGTGTTTTGCACTTTCAAGTGCTTCATCACCATGAACTATTTTCACCATTTCTTCTGCTAATTTTATCTGAGCCTTTCTAAGATGAGGTTCTGTTTCTACACTTCTAGCTAATTCTTCTATTACTTCTTTTTCTAAAAATGTGAATTTTTTTAAACTAGCAATTACGTCAGCATCAGCAGTGTTGAACCAGAATTGATAAAATTCATAAGGCGTAGTTTTTTCTGGGTCTAACCAGACTGCACCTCCTGTTGATTTTCCAAATTTTGTTCCGTCAGATTTTAACATCAAAGGAATTGTAAAGCCGTAGGCTTCTGTATCTCCATTTAATTTACGCATAATTTCTAAACCAGTTACTATATTTCCCCACTGGTCAGAACCACCAAGTTGCATTTTAACATTATGATTTTTATTCAGATAAGCAAAATCAATTCCTTGTAGTAGACTATAAGAAAATTCTGTAAATGACAAACCATTTTCTAGCCTAGATGATACAGAATCTTTGGCAAGCATATAATTTATATTTACTAATTTTCCATAATCTCTTAAAAATTCTAGCATTGATAACTTGCTCAACCAATCATGATTATTAACAAATTCTATATTTTTATTGTTACGAAAAATATTGCGTAACTGTCCTTCTAATTTTTTTGCATTAGCTTCAATTATATCCAAAGTTTGTAATTGTCTTTCTTCACTACGACCAGAAGGGTCGCCAATAACTCCTGTTCCACCACCAACTAAAACAACGGGCTTGTGTCCATACTCTGCAAATCTTTTTAAAGTTAAAAATGGTAATAGGTGTCCTACGTGCAAAGAATCACCAGTTGGATCAGTCCCACAATAGATAGATACACTTTCTCGTTCTAATAATTCTCTTATTCCATTTTCATCAGTTTGTTGATAAACCAAATCTCTGTATTTTAAATCTTTTAATAATTTAGACATATATCCAACTCCTTTAATTTAATTTACAATTTATTATAGCATAATATTATAGTCAATAACTAGTTTAAATAAAAGTTTTTATTTAATATAATTTTCTAAAAAATTTTTTTATAAAGACTTATAAGAAAGTTTTTTTATTATTTCTGTGTGTTCTGGATAATCTTTTATTAATTCAGCTTGAGTAAACAATTCAAAATCTTCATAAGTAAAAGCAGGCGTAACAACACAAGCAACTATGGCAAAGTCATCAGGATTTTTACTTTTTACACTGGATGCAAAAATTACACCTTTAGGAACTGTATATTGCAAGACTTGATTTTCTCCTAAACCTAAAAATTTCTTCATATCTGCCGTTAGGAAAAATCATGTGAATAGTTAAAGACTTGCCACCGTGATAAAAGCATAATTCATCAGATTTTAATCTGTGAAAATGCGATGGATTACTGGCTGTTAGTAAAAATAAAATATTGGACATTAAATTTCTATCTCTTCCGTCTGCTAATTTAATTTTTTCTTCTGAAATATAAGTTTCTTTAAAGTAGCCTCCCTCTGAATGTTTTTCTAATTTCAATTTTTCTACATAATATTTATAATCTTTCATAATTTTTCTCCTAAAATTTATATAAATAATTTTACCATAAATATCTTTTAATAAATTAAAATAGAAAAAATAAAATTTTTTCTTAATTTCTTCTTAAAATCTTCTTTAATTTATTTATTGAAGAATATTTGATTATGTATTAAAATGAAATAGAAAATAAAATTTTGAAAGGATAAAAAATTGATTACAGCAAAAAATATTATAATTGACCCCCACGATACTTTGCGTACTCGTTGCGAAGAAGTAAAATCACCCATATCTCTTGAAGATAAAAAAATTTTAAAAAGTTTATTGGAATATGTAATAGCTTCTCAAGATGATGAATTATGCAAAAAATACAATCTAAAACCAGGAATTGGTCTAGCAGCTCCACAAATAAATGTTGCAAAAAGAATGATAGCAGTTCACATACCAGATGAGGAAGATGAAAAAAATACAATTTCATATGCCCTTTACAATCCAAAAATAATTTCTCATTCTTCTGCCAAATGCTATCTTGAGGGAGGAGAAGGTTGTTTATCTGTTGATAAAGAAATCAAGGGTTATGTTCCTAGATATTCAAAAATAAAAGTTATTGGCTATACTGAAAATGACGAAAAAGTTACTTTAAACTTAACAGGTTTAGCAGCTATTTGCTTCCAACATGAGATTGACCATTTAAACGGTGTTCTATTCTACGACCACATAAATAAAACTAATCCTTTTGACGTGCCAGAAGAATACGAAAAACTTTAATAAAATTTCTTGACAAAAAAATAAAATAAGAGTAAAATATTAGAAAATTAAATATAAAAATTTGATATAGACATATTTTAAAGTAATAAAATTTCAGAGAGAGTACATTTGCTGCGAGTACTTAATTTTATTTTTAAAATTCTACTATTTCCTATTTGCATAGGGTCAAATAAGTTAGCTTTTATTTAAAAAGAAGAGAGCCTGTATGGCTGAATTTGGGTGGAACCACGAAATACTCATCGTCCCTTGTCTTATTTTAAGACAGGGGATTTTTTATATTAAAATTAGGAGGATATTTTATGTTAGACATTAAATTAATAAGAGTACAACCAGACTTGGTTAGAGAAAAAATTGCTAAACGTGGCGACAATACAGAAGTAGTTGATAAAATTTTAGAACTAGATAAAAAACGACGTGAGTTACTTGTTAAAGTTGAAGATTTAAAAGCACTTAGAAATAAAACAAGTGAAGAAATAGCAATTTTAAAACGTAAAAAAGAAGATGCAAGTGAAGTTATTAAAGAGATGAAAAAAGTTTCTGATGAAATAACTAATCTTGATGTTGAAATAAGAGAAATAGACGAAAAATTACATGACATTGTATGTCGCATACCTAACCTAGTTTCTGATGAAACACCTAGCGGCGAAGATGAAAGTGAAAATATTGAAGTTAGACGTATTGGAGAAATTAGAAATTTTGGTTTTGAACCAAAGGCTCACTGGGATTTAGTAGAGGACTTAGACATAGTTGATTTTGAACGTGCTGCAAAAGTAAGTGGAAGTAGATTTTTATTCTATAAAAATGCCGGTGCTTTATTGGAACGTGCCTTGATAAATTTTATGATTGATACTCACGTTTTAGAACACGGCTACCAAGAAATGATGGTTCCTCAACTTGTAAATAAAAATTCTCTATTCGGAACGGGACAATTCCCTAAATTTTTGGAAGATGTTTATACGATAGAATCAGAAGGCTTAACTCTTATCCCAACAGCAGAAGTTCCACTAACAAATTATCACAGCAACGAAATCCTAGAAGAAGATTATTTACCAAAAGGACTTACTGGATTTAGTATTTGCTTCCGTTCAGAAGCAGGAAGTGCAGGTCGTGATACTCGTGGACTTATCCGCATGCACCAATTTGACAAGGTAGAAATGGTTCGCTTTGCAAAACCAGAAGAATCATACGAGCAGTTAGAAATTATGACTTCTCACGCAGAAAATATTTTGAAAAAATTACAACTACCCTACCGTGTAATTACACTTTGTACAGGAGATACTGGTTTTTGCAGTGCTAAAACATATGATTTAGAAGTTTGGTTACCAAGCTATAACGCATATAAAGAAATAAGTTCTTGTTCAAACTGTACAGATTTCCAAGCAAGACGTGCTAATATCCGCTTCCGTAGAAAAGATACAGGAAAAATTGAATTTGCTCATACATTGAACGGTTCTGGACTTGCTGTTGGTAGAACAGCGGCTGCCATAATTGAAAATTATCAAAATGAAGATGGCTCAATTACAATACCAGAAGTTTTAAGAGCCTATATGAGAAATATGGAAAAAATTACAAAATAATTTTATAGCAAAAAGGATTGGAAAATTCCAATCCTTTTTTATCCTTTATAAACAACTGATTCTTGATTATCAAGTATATATTCATAAATTAATTCTGATACTTTTTCAGTATTGTGGCGAACAATATTTTTTCTATTTTTATTACATCTTCATCAGAATTAATTTCTATTCCTAAATTTTTTGATTATCTTTTATATTTAATCAAGCTGTATCTCTTTCTAGTATAATAAATATCAATTATTCCTACTATAAAAATTAATATAAAAGAATACTTATATCCACTATATGCGATAACATACATTAATAAATATGATATAAACGATTGTAATAAAAATAGTATGGAATGTTTCTCGCTTATACTATTCCATTGAAATAAAGTGTATATGCTATAAAATATAAGAATAGTCAATATAAAAATTTGACTTGTAAAAAATATAAAAGGATATTCAATATTAAATTTTTGCCTGATTTCTGTAACTACAAGAAGTGAAGTTACAGTAAATAAAAATCCTAGTATGCCTGTATTGTATAAAATAATTTTATTTTTCATAGTAAACATCTCCCTTTAAAAGTTTTATAAGAAGTATTTACACCATAAACCGTAATATTATACATTGCCTACCATACAAATTACCTTTATTCAATTATTAAACTTACTTATATCCTTTACCTCTATTTATTATAACATATAAAAATATTTTTTCTAATTATTACTTTCTTTTTATGGTGTTTTTTATAAATTAACTTCTGTATTTTCTAAAATAAAGAAGTTAAGAATTTTCAACAAACTTATATATTACCCAACTAACAAAACAATAATTTTTTATTGGAGATTTAAACATTCTTCAATAGAAATTTTTTTAATGATTATTAGAAAATATAATAAATAATAATTTTACAGTATATATAATAAAACGCCGAGAAAAATTTTCTCGGCTTAGATTATTTATTATTTTATTCTTAAATAATCCTTTTTTATCCTTTATAAACAATTGATTCTTGATTATCAAGTATATATTCATAAATTAATTCTGAAACTTTTTCAGTATTGTGGCGAACAATGTTTTTTTCTATTTTTATTACATCTTCATCAGAACTTATTTCTATTCCTAAATTTTTTACTTCTTCATAATCTAATATAACCTTGTCTTGTTTCGAGAGCTTATAAAATTTCAAAACATTTTCTTCTATATCTTTTGAATTTGCTATTACCAAATCAAAAATATTTTCTCCTATGTGTTTATTTATTGCTTTTATGTGGTCGGACACCTTGTAATTATCAGTTTCTCCATTTTGCGTCATAACATTAGCAACATAAATTTTTCTAGCCTTACTGTTTTTTATTTTTTCTGCTATATTTCCAATAACCAAGTTGGGTATGATAGATGTGTACAAACTACCTGGACCCATTATAATATAATCAGCTTCTTCAATAGCTTTTAAGACATAATCAGTTGTCTTAACAGTTTTTGGAGTTATATATACCCTATCTATCACGCCACCATATTCAGTTATTGTTGATTCTCCTCTTACAATAGTATTATCTTTCATAACTGCATTTAATGTTGCTATATCGTTAGTTGTTGGTAAAACTGTACCCTTGACATTAAAAATTTTGCTCATAATTTTTACAGCTGTCGAAAAATCTCCATGAATATCTGCCATGGCAGCAATCATCAAATTACCGACTGGGTGTCCACTAATCTCTCCAATATCAAAACGATACTGAAACATTTTTTCCAAGTGTGGTTCTACATCAGAAAGTGCAGCTATTACATTTCTTATATCCCCCGGTGAGGGAATATTCATATCACTTCTTATTTTACCAGAACTTCCACCATCATCTGCAACAGTTACTAAAGCTGTTATATCTAATGGATAATTTTTAAGTCCTCGCAAAAGAACAGATAAGCCTGTACCTCCTCCAATAGTTACTACTTTTATCTCATTATTCATAATATTACCTGCTCATATTTATATCTCTATGTGAAATATAAGTTGTGTATCCTTCTTTTTTAATATCTTCAAACAATTTTCTAGCTATACTTACAGAACGGTGCTTACCTCCCGTACAACCAACAGCTATGGCTATCTTATCTCTACCTTCATACTGATATTTTTCAATCATAAATAAAATTAATTTTTTCAAATTATCATAAAATTCTTGACTTGTATCATCTGCCATAACATAATTATAAACATCTTCTTCCAAACCAGTTTTTTCTTTTAACTCATCTATATAAAATGGATTTCTTAAGAATCTTACATCAATAATATTATCAGCATCAATAGGAATACCATATTTATAACCAAAACTAGAAACTGTTACATGATACCTATCAAGTTTTTTGATACTAAAATCTTGAGAAATTTTTTCTATTAAATCTTTAACTTTTAGCTTGCTCGTGTCATAAATATAATTTGCATTGACTCTGATATTTTTCATCAGTTCACGTTCTGCCCTGATACCATCTAACAAGTTACTTTTTTTAGAAAGTGGGTGATTTTTTCTAGTTTCCTTGTACCTATTAACTAAAACTTCATCACTACAATCAATATAAATAATTTTTATATTAAAATTATCATCTTTTAAAATATTTTGCAACATTGTTCCAAGTTCTAATGAGAATTTTTTACTTCTTATATCTATACTAATAGCAGCCTTTGTTATATCTTTTTCTATCAACAATTTTAAAAATGCATCAACAAGTAGTGAGGGCATATTGTCAACACAAAAATATCCAAAATCTTCAAAAACGTCTAAAGCTGAATTTTTACCAGCACCACTCAAACCAGTAATAATAACTAAATCTTTTTTCATTTTATTTTCCTCTTAAATTATAATTTACAAAAATATATTTTACTTAATTATACACTATTTACAAATATAAAAAAAGTCTAGCTAGTTTTCTAGCTTATAATCTGTATTTTAAATTGAAATATTTTAAAATAAAATTCTTAAAATAAATTTTTTAAAATTAAAAAATATTTAGCATAGATTTTTATCCGCACTAAATATTAAAATAATTATTTTGCTTCATACCAGTTGTTGCCGTAAGAAGCATCTGCTTTTAATTTAACCTGCATATTAGCTGAAGATTCCATTAATTCTTTAACTATTTTTTCTAATTCTTCCCTGTCATCTTTATGCACATCGAATATTAATTCGTCATGAACTTGCAATAATAATTTTGCTCTTAGCTTGCTTTCTTTTAAATAGTTAGCAACTTTTACCATAGCAATTTTTATAATGTCTGCTGCACTTCCTTGTATTGGTGTATTCATGGCAATACGGCTATTTAAGTTTACTATCATTTTATTTTTATTGTTTATTTCTGGTAAATACCTACGACGAGAAAATAAAGTTTCTACGTAATTATTCTCTTTTGCAAATTGCACTATCTCGTCCATGTAGTTTTTAACACCAGAAAATGTTTCTAAATATTTTTCTATAAATTCTTTGGCTCTTTTTCTACTAATCCCTAAATTATTAGACAGACCAAAATCTGAAATACCATAAACTATTCCAAAGTTTACAGCCTTAGCTTCACGACGCATATTTTCTGTAACTTCTTCCAGTGCTACATTATTCACTTGACTTGCTGTTTTTGTATGTATATCTTCATCATTATTAAAGGCTTCTATCATAACTTTGTCATTTGCTATATGGGCTAAAACTCTTAATTCTATTTGCGAGTAGTCTATGGCTAAAATAAGATTATCAGCACTAGATGGTACAAAGGCACGACGAATTTTTTTCCCATCTTCTATTCTGATTGGAATATTTTGCAAGTTTGGATTGATAGATGATAAGCGTCCAGTTTGAGCCAGCGTTTGTTCATAGATAGTATGAATTTTACCCTCTCTACTTATATCCTTAATCAACCCTTTGGCATAGGTAGAATTTAATTTAGTAATTGTTCGATACTCCATAATAAGTGGAACAATTGGGTGTTTATTTTCTAAAAATTCAAGGACTTCAATAGAAGTCGAATAACCTGTTTTCGTTTTTTTCACAGCTGGCAAACCTAAATTTTCAAAAAGAACCATACCTAATTGTTTTGGCGAAGAAATATTAAATTCACTACCTGCTAGGGCATAAATAGAATATTCTAAATCTTCTGTTCGCTTATCCAAATCATAACTTATAAGCTCCAACTCTTTTTTATTGACATGTATTCCTTCAAATTCCATATCAGCTAAAACTTTAGATGTTGGTATTTCTATATCATGATAAAGAGAAAGCATATTTTGCTCATTTAGTAAATTTTCCAATACAGGTTTTAATTCAAAATTATATCTAACTATCTTGGCTAAGTAATTTTCAAAAATTTCTTTTGGAGGGACTGAACGTTTTACCCCCTTGCCATAAATTTCTTCATCACTTTCTAAAATTTTTCCTAAATAGTGATTTACTATCTTATCTAATTTGCCAGCAAGGGTTACATCTACCAAGTAGCTAGCTATCCTTGCATCGAATATGGTTCCCCTTATTTCTATTCCATAAAATTTTGCGTGATAGGCAACTTTTTTAAAATCAAAAATATTTTTGCTTTCTTCTGAAGATAGATAAGAAACTACATTTTTATTAGTAAAAAAATCTTCTTTAGCAAATAGGTAGATACTATTATCTGAGTAAACAGCAAGGGATAAAACATCGCTATTATGGTAGTCATCTGTATAGCATTCTAAGTGAATAGCTGAATTTTTTAAATTTAAGTCTGTCTTAGCGTCAGAATAAATAATTTTTAAGTTTACTTCTTCTTTTTTTGCTGGAGGCTTTTCTAATTTTTTTAGAAAGGAGCTGAACTCTAATTTTTTATATAAATTTGTTTTTTTATCAATATCTTCCGTAAAAGTTAAGTCTGAAATTTCACGCTTTATAGGTACCTGTGTATAAATGGTTGCCAATTTTTTACTAAGAATGGCACTATCCTTGCCATTTTCTAATCTCTCTTTTAATTTTTTCCCATTTATCTTATCAATATTATTTAAGACTTCTTCTAGGCTACCGTATTCAGACAATAATTTAATTGCAGTTTTTTCTCCGATACCTTCAATTCCTGGTATATTATCCGACTTGTCCCCCATTAAGCCTTTCATATCTATTATTTGCAAAGGGCTTAGCCCGTATTTTTTATTAATAAAGGCGGGTGTGTAATAATCAAGTTCTGTAACCCCTCGCTTAGTATAATAAATTGTAATCTTGTCACTTGCTAATTGTGTTAAATCCTTATCTCCTGACACTACTATTACATCATGACCCAAGGCTTGCGATTTTTTTGCATAAGTTCCTATAATATCGTCCGCCTCATATTCAGCATCTTCTTCATATTTTATTCCGTAACTATCCAAAAGTTCTCGAACATAGTCAAATTGCTCTACTAGTTCGCTAGGAGTTTTATCTCGTGTTCCCTTGTAATCTGAATAAGTTTGATGACGGAAGGTAGCCTTGCCCTTATCAAATGCAACCAAAGCAAAATCAGGTTTAACATCTGCCAATAACTTTTCTAGCATTAAAGCAAATCCGTAAACAGCGTTTGTATATAAAGCCTTTTTATTTTTTAAAAGTGGCATGGCGTGAAAGGCACGATAAGTTAAACTATTACCATCTAATAACATAATTTTTGACATAAATAATCCTCAATTTTCTCTATAATCATTAACATTATAACACAAAAACTACTCGCTTCATAAAATATAAGTTGAACTAGTAACTTATAAAATTTTAATTTCTATAATAAATAAAAATTTCCTGACATAAAATTTTCAAAATAAGATTTTAAAATAAAAAATTAATTATAAATATTATAAATTTTCTTAACTGAAAAATATTTTTTATAAAAATAAAAAACCTGATAAAATTATCAGGTCTTAATGTATATCTCGTTTTTTAAAGTTAGCTCCACTAACTTCTGCAATATTCCCCATAGAAAGAAAGGCATTTTTATCTATACTTGTAACTATTTCTTTTAAAATTGATTCTTCTATACGAGTGATAACACAAAAAACAACTTTAGTCTTATCACCACTATAACCACCCTCTGCTATAAGTAATGTAACACCCCTACCTAATTGTTTCTGTATGGCCTTACTAATAGCGTCATAGTCTTTAGAAATAATCATAACTGATTTAGAATCGTTTAATCCTTCAATAACCGTATCCATAACTTTTGAAGCTATGAAATAACTTATCATTGAATAAAGGGCTGCTTCCCAACCAAAAATAAAACCAGAAATAATAAATATCCCTACATTAATAACTAAAACCATCTCTCCAACAGAAATTGGTAATTTTCTTGTAATAAAAATAGAAAACATCTCACTGCCGTCTAATGTTCCACCGCTACGAATAACTAAGCCAACGCCAATACCCAGTATTATCCCTCCAAAAACACAAGCTAAAAATGGATTTGTTACCAAAGGGGGGTAAGGGTGGAATAAGCTTGTTGATATAGATAGAGCTACCACACCAAAAATAGAAGCCAGTGTAAATTGTAAACCTATTTGTTTATAGCCTAAATACAAAAATGGAATGTTTAAAATAAATATAAAGATACCTAAGGGGATTTTTATATAGTGATAAGCAATAATAGATAAACCTACTACCCCACCATCTAAAATATTATTAGGTATTAAGAAAAATTCTAGTCCCGCCGCAAAAATTATAGAACCTATTAATACTACAAAATATTTTTTCAAATAATTTAATTTTGACAATTAAATTCTCCTTTCAAAAATTGTGATATTTATATAGTAACATAATAGTAAATATATTTAAATTAATAGGTGTTACTAAACATTTTAAAGTTATATAATAGTTTTTATCCTTTATTTTATATTTTTTATTTCAAACCTTTACTTTCCCCTAAAATTAGATTGAATAATATTTACTGCTTTTCTTAAAAAAGACTTTGGTAAAAATTTTACACTTGTAACTAAAATTTTATTTTGCAAACCAGGTAAAATTATAACTTTCTTACTAGACATAAATTTATCATAAGCATAATTTACAACTTCACTAGCTTCTTGCATTTTTACTCCACTGAAATTCACATCGGCATTTTTTTCAAAATTAGTTTTCGTAGGTCCTGGACATAGGGCTGATATTTTTATATTAAATTTGGTCAGTTCTTCAGCTAAAGCTTCTGTAAAACTTAAAACAAAGGCTTTACTTGCATAGTAAACACTCATTTTTGGCCCTGGCATAAAGCTAGCAACCGAAGCAAGATTTAAAATTTTTCCACTATTTTTATCAATCATTTCATTTAGGAAATAATGCGTCATTTGAACCAAACTTCTAACATTCAAATCTATCATATTTGTTTGTTTATCCAAATCACTATCTTTAAAATCTCCGAAATCTCCAAAACCTGCATTATTAATTAAGATTTCTACTCTTAAATTATTTTCTTTACAATATTCATAAACTTCTTTTGCCGCTGAATTTTTTGATAAATCTTTTACTAAAATAAAGACTCTAATATTATATTTTTTTTCTAAATAATTTTTTATTTCTAATAATTTATTTTCACTTCTTGCTACTAATAATAAATTATAAGTTTCCTTTGCATACTTGTAAGCAAACTCTTTCCCTAAACCTAATGATGCTCCAGTTATTAATACTATTTTTGTCATAATCTTCTCCTTAAAAATTTATTATTAAATTTTACTATATTTTAAATTAAAAATATACTTAAAATATTTGTATTATTTGTTTGCAAATTTTTAATAGTCTTATTTTTGAAAATAAAAAAGACAACCTTTCGATTATCTTTTTTAAGTTCATAAAATTTAATAATTAAACAAAAAGACACTTAGTTAATTTCCTTAATGTCTTTTTAGCTATCTTTACCAATTATTAAAGCCACCATTTTTTATTATTTTTGGATAATCTACAAATGACATACTTAAATCTAGTCTCCCAGGTACTCCGGCAGCAGAACCATCTGAAGTATATTGATGCATTCCATATGAAGAAGCAACATAAGTGTTAGGATCTTGAGTCCAGTGAGCTACCCAGCGATTATACTTATTTAAGTCGTTTGACATACTATTAAACCAATTTCTAGAGGCGTATACTCCACCTAAGTAACCATTTTCCTTGTAAATATCTATATGAGTTTTTATTATATTTTCTCTTCCTTGCCAAGAATTTGCTGGGTGATGTGAACCTTGTTTTTCTTTCCAATAATCAGCATCCTCCATATCAACAAATATTGGGTATTCTGGCTTATAGTTTTTAATTGTATTTAGAAACATATTTGCTTCAGCTTTAGCCTGCTCTTCATTAAGAGCGTAAGAGTACCAATAAAATCCAAATGGAATACCTTCTTTTAAGGCTGCGTTGGCATATTCTCTAAATTTTCTATCTTCTCTTACTGTTCCAAAACCAGCACGAATTATTAGCCCATCAACTTCATGTTTTAATTTTGAAAAATCTATATCAAGATTATGTTCGCTTATATCTGCTATTTTTTTAGGGGTAAATTTGTAGCTGATATTTTCTTTATTAACTTTGTTGTCTATGTAGTCTACATGGTAGCCGTCTGATGGCAAACTACTTGTTAGCATTGCTCCATTTACTCCTAGGTAGTAGTCTCCTATCCACTTGTTTTTTGCTAGGCTTCCGTCTGCTTCTAAATAATACCATTTTCCATTTTCTTGATGCCAGCCTGTTTGTTTTGTTTTGTTTGCTAGCCACTTACCATTTTCATCTACATAGTAGCCGTCTGGTGTCCAACTACTTGTTAGCATTGCTCCATTTGCTCCTAGGTAGTAGTCTCCTATCCACTTGCTTTTTGCTAGGCTTCCGTCTGCTTCTAAATAATACCATTTTCCATTTTCTTGATGCCAGCCTGTTTGTTTTGTTTTGTTTGCTAGCCACTTGCCTCTGTAGTCTACATAGTAGCCGTCTGGTGTCCAACTACTTGTTAGCATTGCTCCATTTGCTCCTAGGTAGTAGTCTCCTATCCACTTGTTTTTTGCTAGGCTGCCGTCTGCTTCTAAATAGTACCATTTGCCATTTTCTTGATGCCAGCCTGTTTGTTTTGTTTTGTTTGCTAGCCACTTACCACTGTAATCTACATAGTAGCCGTCTGGTGTCCAACTACTTGTTAGCATCGCTCCATTTGCTCCTAGGTAGTAGTCTCCTATCCACTTGTTTTTTGCTAGGTTGCCGTCTGCTTCTAAATAGTACCATTTGCCATTTTCTTGATACCAGCCTGTTTGTTTGGCTTTGTTGGGAACCCACTTACCATTTTCATCTACATAGTAGCCGTCTGGTGTCCAACTACTTGTTAGCATCGCTCCATTTGCTCCTAGGTAGTAGTCTCCTATCCACTTGTTTTTTGCTAGGCTGCCGTCTGCTTCTAAATAGTACCATTTGCCA
>NZ_JAHKEI010000012.1:0-42235 GCF_018790995.1 Gemella sp. zg-1178 | reverse complement strand
AGAAAAATATCAATAAAAAAATTAATATGTTAGAAAACAAAATTAAAATGTATAAAAGTTTAGTAAATCAACAAATCCAAAACTTACAAGAACTAAAACTAACATTAATTTCTGATGTAGTTACAGGTAAAATAGATATAAGAGAAATAGAAATACCAGAGGAATATAGGAGGGAAATTGATTATTAGACTTAGGGAAATAAATTAATTTTATTGTAAATTTCTAAGATAAAAGACAAAAATTTATAGTTTTAAAAATTATAAATAGCTAGCAAAAAAATGAGAGATTAGTTTCTCTCATTTTTTATTCTCCTATTATCTTAACTTCACGCTCTAATTTTACGCCACTATGTTCAAAAACTTTTTTTTGAACTAGAGCAATTAAGTTTTTATAGTCTTCACAAGTTGCATTATCTATATTTATCATAAAACCAGCGTGTTTAGTAGATACCTGAGCACCGCCGATAGTTAGTCCTTGACAGTCAGCGTCTTGAATTAATTTTCCAGCAAAATAACCCTCGGGTCTTTTAAAGACAGAACCACATGACGGATATTCAAGTGGCTGTTTATCCGAACGCATTTTATTTAATTCTTCAACCCTAGCCATCATTTCTTTTTTGTTTCCAGGTTTTAGTTTGAAATAAACAGTTGTGATAATATCTTTTGTATCTTGGATAATTGAGTGTCGATATGAAAAATTCATATCACTATTTGAATATTCTTTATACTGCCCCTCTAGTGATAATGTTTCAACCCTTGTTACAACATCTTTAACTTCACCGCCATAGGCACCTGCATTCATAAAAATTGCACCGCCCACACTGCCAGGAATACCACAAGCAAATTCTAAACCACTCAATTCTTTTTCTATCAGAAAATCGGTCAGTTCTTTTAGAGTTAAACCAACTTGGCAACTAACTATATTGTCTTCTAAGAGGTCTATTTTATTCAGACCACTGGTAATTATAGTAAGCCCCCTAATTCCCTTATCAGAAATCAGAACATTAGAACCATTGCCCAAAATAGTTACATTGATAGAATATTTATTTGCAAATTCTATAACTTTTTTTAACTCTGCAACATTTTTTATAATAATTAAGGCATCACTTTTCCCACCAGTTTTTGTGTAAGAATAATTTTTTAGTGGCTGGTCATATTTAATAATACTGTCGACTAATATTTTTTCAAGTTCTTTTAGCATTTTTATCTCCATTTAATATTTTCTTAATAAAAATATCTCGTTTCTTTATATATTCTTTGCTATTACTTTTCAGATTAAAATTTTCTTTTTTAAAATTTTGATAGTCTTCAAATATTTTATTATTATTTTTTAATAAATCGTTAAAGAAAATAAAATTTTTATGTATGTCAGTATCTTTTTGCACAATAAATAATTTTATGTTGTAATCCATTTTAGTAAAATCTTTTATTTTGCAGTAAGAAATAAATCCTTTTCCCTTATGAGCAAACCTGTGATAGCCCATATTATTCAATCTTTTTTCATCAAAATTATTTATTTCGTGTAAATTTTCCACAACGATTAAAATATCTATTATCTCTTCACCCAAAGAATTATTAATTGCAGTTGAACCGATATGTTCATAAGTGAAGATAGGCATTTTAGGTATATCTTTAATTTTTTTAATTTCTTCTAAAAAATTATTTTTGAAAGAAAGATTATTTAATTTTTTGATACTTATATTTCTTTTCATAATAAATCTCTAATTTTATAATTTATATACATTTTATATTATATTTGTTCTTAACATAATTGTAAAGATAAAGTTACAATTATGAAATTGATTTTTTTTTCTTTTCGCTATACAATGGTATTAGTAAAAATATATAAAAATTAAGGAAATTAATTATTTATGAATAAAAAAAATGAACAGCTATCTAGGAGAGCAAGATATAAGAGTGTCGCACCTGGGGGTTTTGTTTCTAGGAATTATGTCAATAATAATGAAAATAAAAATAATAATTCTGACACTATACGCAGAACAGCTCCTAAAAGGTCAAAATATAATCAAATAGAAGAAGATAAAAATACTCAAAGAGTATATAAGAGAAACTCTCAAAATAGACCCGTAAATAATAACTTAACAAAAAAAGAAGATAAGAGAAATATAGCTAAAAAAAGAATTAGCAAACCAAATAAGCCTAGAAAAAATAAAAAATGGCTTGCTGCATTAATAAAATATTGTTTGTATTTAGCTAGTATAGGGACAATAGCCCTGTTTTTAATTTGTGTTTATTGGATATACCAAGCACCAGAATTTAATTCTAGTTTACTTGACAATAACAATAGAACAATAGTTTATGACATTAATGATAAAGAAGTAGCAAAACTTGGGAATAAAATAGGGGACAATGCTGAAATGTCAGAAGTTCCTCAACAAATGCAAGATGCAATTTTAGCAACAGAGGACAACAGATTTTTTGAACATGGAGCAGTTGACTATAGACGACTTGTTGGAGCAATATTTTCTAACATCACAAGTGGTTTTGGTTCTCAAGGGGCTTCTACTATCTCGCAGCAACTTATCAAGAGAATATTTTTAGATGATAACAAGCATATTAAAAGAAAGGTTCAAGAAGCCTATCTAGCTTACAAATTAGAACAAAATTATGACAAAGAAACTATTTTTAATATGTATATTAATAGAATTTATTATTCTGACGGAGTATACGGCTTAAAAACAGCGGCAAATTATTATTACGGCAAAGAACTTAGTGACTTGAGTTTACCCCAGACGGCATTACTTGCTGGGATACCGCAGCAACCAAACGGATATAATCCTTATGACCATCCAGAAAATGCAAAAAAAAGAAGGGATACTGTACTTTATCTGATGAAATATCACGGTAAGATTTCTGAAGAAGAAGCCAATGCCGCTGAGCAAGTTGATATTACAGACGGTTTAGTAAGAAGAGACAGTAGCAACAGATTTATTCTTTCTAGTGAATTTGATGAAAGTTTGACAACTTATATGAGTCAGGTTGCTATGGAGTTAAGAAATAGTAAGGAATATAGAAATTATGACGGAGATGTATTAAATCTAGGTTTAAAAGTTTATACAAACTTAGATACTAATATTCAAAAATCAGTTTATAATTCTATGGCTAATAATTCAGTTGGAATAAAAAATTCTAGTGATATAGCCATGGTTGTTCTTAATAATGAAAATAGTGGCGTGTCTGCCTTGTACGGGGGACGAAATTTCAAATTCGGTGGCTTTAATTATGCAACACAAGCTAAATTACAACCTGGTTCATCTATAAAACCAATTTTAGCCTATGGGCCGGCAGTAGAATATTTAGGCTGGGCAACTAATCAAATGATTGAAGACAAAAAAATTCCTGGTTCAGAAATACAAAACTGGGATAGAAAATATCACGGCAATGTAACGATGAATTATGCTCTGATGATGTCCTTTAATATACCTGCAATAAAAACTTATCAAGCAGTTGGATTTAATAATATTAGAAAATATGCTAACAGTGTAGGACTTGAAGTTACAGACGATTCAATTACCACTCCTATCGGAGGAAGTGCTGACGGCTATAGCCCCCTACAAATGGCTGGGGCCTATGTACCATTTTCTAATGGAGGTTACTATGCAACTCCGAAAACTGTCAGAAAAGTTTTTGATAATGAAGGATTTGAAATTGCAAGTTTTAATTCTAATGATAGAAAACAAGTTATAAAAGATACAACAGCCTATATTATGACCTCTATGCTAAGAAATGTTATCAACGGTACAGCGCAGTATTCAGCAGTTGGCGGTGTTGACATGGGGGTTAAAACTGGAACAACTACTTTTTCAGTTTCAGAAGCAGAAAAATTTGGTTTTGATGTAGACAATTATTCAAAAGATTCTTGGGTTATTGGCTATACAAGTAAATATACAATGGCAGTTTGGCAAGGTTTTGATACTATTGATGATAATAAAAAATTCATGACAAGTCAGGATAATGTAAAAACACAACAGCTTTATAAAACTAATATGCAAAGCATAGCAAGACTTTATCCACCAAAAGCATTTACTGCACCTAACAATGTAGGAACATATAATGGCGGTTTGAAAGTTTTAACAAATGAAGAAAAAGCACAAATAGAAGCCCAAGCAAGAAAAGAAGAAGAAGAAGCTAAAAAAGAAGAAGAAAATAAAAAAGCAGCTGAAGCAGAAAAAAATAATAATAGCAATAATAATTCTAATAATAGAAATAATAATATGGCAACAAATAACAGTAGAAATACAACTGAAAACTCAAGTAATGGTGGCTAAAAATATAGTAGGCGAAAGCCTATTATATTTTTTATTATTTCTCCAAGAATATTTTATAAATACTAGAATAAAAAAACACTATTTGCTATAATAAACTTGAGGTGAGGAGCTATGGAATATTTTAAGTCTAAAGACATAGTAGTGCTAATAAAAAAATATGAAATAATGGCAATAGATTGTTTTTATGATGAAATGGGAGCATTAATTTCTAAATTATATTGTTTGGATAATAATGAAATATTGGTTGATATAAAACCATCAAAAATTATAAATACAATATGTGAAATTTATAATAATGATGACTATATATCTTGTAGTAAAAAAACTAAAAAAATAATATTGTGTGATAAAAAAATTCCAGTTTTTATCAATGACGATTACGGAAGTATTTGGCTTCCTTTTGGAACGACAAATAATGATACTGATGGAAGTTTTTGGCTTAATATGAATTATATTTCTATTAATCCTCACACTGCTAAGGCAGATAAAAAAACAAAAAGATTAACATTGATACTTGAAGATGGGCAAAAATTAGAACTTGATATAAATTATAAAAACTTTATGCTTAAATGGGGCGAAGGTGCGGCCCTAAAATATGAAATTGATAAAAGTAAAAGAAGAATAATTGCTCAAAATCATTTTAACTATTAAAAAATTAATTTTTAAATTTCAAGAAGATAAAGAATCGGTAATAAGTTTATTACCGATTCTTTATTTATTATTTTGCTTAATTAATAAAAAAACCTACCTTACAAAATGTGTAAGGTAGAAATAAGGGAGTAAATATGAAAAGTCTTTATTATAAGCTAGGGATACTTATAATAAAAGAACAATTGAAGTAATTAATTACTTCATATAATATTATAGCATAATTTTTTTAAAATACAAGTATAAAAATCAATTTTTTAAAAAACATACTTTGAAAACGTTAATATAACAGGGTTAAGAGAAAAATTTATATTATTTATCTATAATTTTATTTTAATTACTTAAATTTTTAAAAAATGGAAATTGTAAAAAGAAAAATATTTTAATTTTTACATATTTATTATTTTACTAATGAGTAATTTATCTATTTTTATTTTTAAAGTTTTTTGATTTGTATAAGTAACCATCCCAGCTTTTGCACCAGATATTTTTTTTACATATTTAATTAGGGTGTAGTCAACATTAACAAAATCTTCATTTTTAAATTTTGAATAATAGGCTGCTAACATGGCGGCTAGATTTATTAGTTCTTCCTTAGGATTATTTGAAAAAATAACAACATGGCTTCCAGGTATGTCTTTGGCATGGAACCACAGATAATTTCTTTTTGCCAATTTATTAGTTATATTATCATTTTGAATATTATTTTTTCCTATATATATAGGAGTATCTTCATAATTAATTACAGTATATTTAATATTTTTTTGTTTTTTGTTAATCTTATTTTTTATGTATTTATGCTTAACTAATTCTTCGTTTATTTCTTCTAAATCTGATATTTCAGCATTTTCTATTTGTATTTCTAAGTTTTCAAAATAATTTATTTCTTCTTTTGTTACTAGTATTTGCTTTTCAATGTTTTCTATACTTCTCTTATTTTTTTTATTTTTATTAAAATAGTTTTCTGCATTTTTTTCTATGGATAAATTTTCATCTAGGCTGATTTTAATATTTTCTAAATTTTCATCATAAAAATTTTGCAAGACTACTTCTTTTGGTGTGAATTTTTTATAAAGATAATTATTTGCTAATAATAATTGCCCCTTTAATTCATTTAGATTATCTTTTTTTGCTTTTTCTAGCTCATCTTCTAAAATATTTATTTTATTTTTTAGTTTTGTTATTTTATTTTTTACAAATAAATATATTTTTTTGTTATTATCTTTATTAGATATTAAATTATTTTCTAAGTAAACAAAGTCTAAGAGTTCAGAGTAGCTAGTAAATTTATTTTCCTCGCTAAAATTATTAAAATTGTAGTAGTAAAAATCTAATTTTCCATTATCTTTAAAGGCAAGGGGCTGATTATAATTATTAAATTTAGCACAGAAGTCTTTAAATTCAGTCAAGGAAGAAAATTGTTTACTAAGCAATTTTGAAACTCCGTAAAAATTATTTAGTAAAAATTTATTATTAAATTCTTTTTCGCTTGTTGGATATTCTTCAAAATTAAAAGGATTTATTTTTTTTACTGTTGGTGGAAATTTATATTTTATTCCAGCCATTGTTGGCCTGCTGTATTCAATACTATAAGAATTTTTAATGGCTTCAATAATAGTATAGTCTTCATCAGTTAGAATAATATTAGAGTGTTTACCCATTAGTTCAAGGATCAAATAATAATTTTTTTTATATCCTAATTCGTCAGAATTTTTGAGTTTAATAAATATAATTCTGTCATTATTTTTTTGTTCAAAAGATACAATAAATGAATTGTTGATATATTTTCTTAATACTGTACAAAAATTAGATGGTGATTTTGGGTTTTCATAGTTATTATTTGTTAGATGTATTCTTGAATTTTGTGAATGTATAGAAATAAGGAGTTTTTTATTGCTGAATTTTCTTATAGAAAAAATTAATTCTGTATTAGAAATATTATTTATTTTATTAATTCTTCCAGTTTTTAATTTTTCATTTAATTCATCAACTATTTTTTTGATAAAAAAACCATCAAATGCCATAAAATCACTCCTTAAAATTTTTCTATAAAATACTATAACATATATTAAAAAAATATAATATTAATAGGTTTAAATTTACTTAAATTTATGTTATGATAGTAGTCAAATAGTTAAATAAAAATTTGATAACAAAGGTGTAAAATGAGTGAGAAAGGGTTATTAATTGTTCTATCTGGACCTTCTGGTGTAGGGAAAGGTACAGTAAGAAAAGCAATATTTAAAAATGGTGTAGATTTTGAATATTCTATTTCTATGACTTCTCGAAACAAAAGATCTGGAGAGATTGAAGGAGTAGATTATTTTTTCAAAACAAGAGAAGAGTTTGAAGAATTAATTGAACAAGGGGAATTATTAGAGTATGCTAAATATGTAGATAATTATTATGGCACTCCTGTTCGTCATGTTCGTGATACAATGGATAGGGGAAAGGATATTTTTCTGGAAATAGAAGTTCAGGGTGCAGAGCAGGTAAAAAATAAAATACCAGAAGCACTGTTTATCTTTTTAGCACCACCAAGTATATTGGATTTGGAGTGCAGGCTAAAGGGTAGGGGAACAGAAAGTGATGAAGTAATCAAAGAACGTATAGCTAAAGCACGAAAAGAAATTCAAATGATGTACTTATATGATTATGTTGTAGAAAATAATGAAGTAGATTTAGCAGTTGAAAGAATTAAAGCTATAATACAAAGTGAACATTTAAAACGTGAAAGAGTAGAAATGAAATATCGTCGTGCCTTATTAGAATTAGAGGAAGAAGAAATTTAAAAGGAGAAAAATAATGTTATATCCAAAATTAGATGTGTTGAAAAAACAAATTGATTCAAAATATATGTTGGTTTCTTTAGCAAGTAAAAGGGCAAGAGAATTATTTTCCCAACCAGAAACTGCAAAATTAGAAGAATATGTATCTCACAAAGAAGTAGGCAAAGCACTAGAAGAAATAGCTGCTGGAGAAATAACAGTTTTAAAATAGTGGCTTATATGATATAATAAGCTAGTATTTACTTTTGATGTGGTCGCGCCTAACGGTGAGGAAAGTCCATACTCGCACAAGCTGAGATGCTTGTAGTGTTCATGCTAAACAAAAAAATAAGTTTAGGTACACCCAGTGTAACGGCAGACAATTAATCCTAAGTACCTGGTATATGGATTAATAAATCTTGAAAGTGCCACAGTGACGTAGTTTTTATAGAAATATAAAAAGTGGAACGCGGTAAACCCCTTGAGCGAGCAATTCAAATTTTGGTAGAAGCACTTATTTCGTAGAAATGAATACAGAAATAGGAGATTTAATATCTAGACAGATGACCACAGCTATTACTTACAAGAGCATTAGTTACTCGTTATAGTAAGAGTAGTTACAGAATATGGCTTATGATAAAGTAAAATAACTAGCTTAAAAGACCCCCAGGGTCTTTTTATTATAAAAATAATTTTGTTAAATAAAAATTAGGAGAAATTTATGCAATATAATTTGGTAGCTACAAGCCCCATGGGTATAGAAGCGATAGTAGCAAAAGAAGTTCAAGATTTAGGTTATGAAACAAAAGTAGAAAATGGTAGAGTATATTATTCTGGTGATAAGAGGGCAATAGTACGTTCTAATATTTGGTTGCGTTGTGCAGACAGGGTGAAGATAGTAGTTGCTAAATTTCCAGCCTATACATTTGAAGAATTATTTGAAAAAACAAAGGTGGTAGAATGGGATAAATTTTTACCAGAAGATGCAAATTTTCCAGTAGATGGTCGTAGTCATAAATCAAAATTATTCAGTGTGTCTGACTGCCAATCAATCGTAAAAAAAGCAATAGTAGAAAAAATGAAAAAAAGTTATGGTCTTAGTGGTTGGTTGAAAGAAACTGGAGCCAGATATAGACTAGAAATAATTATGCTAAATGATGAAGCAACTATTTTACTAGATACATCAGGCGAGGGTTTGCACAAAAGAGGCTACAGAGAAAAGCAGGGTGTCGCCCCATTAAAAGAAACTTTAGCGGCGGCCATGGTAAAACTAACTAATTGGAATGGTGAAGTTCCCTTTTATGATTTATTCTGTGGGTCAGGAACTCTATTAATAGAAGCAGCCATGATGGCACAAAATATGGCACCAGGTCTTAACAGAAAATTTGATTTTGAAAAATGGCATTGGATACCAAAAAATCTTGTTTCAGAAGAGAGAAATCGTGCAGAAGAAATGATAGATTACGAAAAAGAATTAGAATTATACGGCTCTGATATTAATCCCAAAATGATTGCTACTGCCCAAAATAATGTAGAAGAAATAGGCTTGGCAGGAGTAATAGAATTTAAACAAATGAGTGTTTATGATTTTGTTGCAAAAAAAGAAGCTGGATGTGTCATAGCCAACCCACCTTATGGTGAAAGACTCGGAGAAAAACAAGAAGTTGAAAAAATGTATAAATTTTTAGGTCAAGCCCTAAAAGATAAAGAATATTGGTCGCTATACATATTAACTTCCCATAAAATGTTTGAACATCTTTATGGTAAAAAAGCAAGCAAGAGAAGAAAGTTATTTAATGGTTCGATAGAGTGTACTTACTATCAATACTGGGGCAAAAGGTTAAAAAATTATTAAACTATCAAATTGACAAATATAAATATATAAATTACAATGTAATTAAAGTTATAATAGGAGGTTTATTATGCACCTAACAAAGAGTACAGAACAAGCAATATGTATTATGGTCATGCTTTATATGCAGGATAGAAGAATTTACTTAAATTCAAAAGAAATAAGTGAGCGCCTAGATATTTCTCCGACCTATTTAAAAAAAATAATGAGAAAATTAGTTCTTAGTGATTTAGTTTTAGCCAATACTGGAGTAGGGGGGGGATATAAATATCGCCAAAATAAAGTGATAACACTATATGATATTTATAAGGCTATCAATGGAGAAGTTAATTTATTTGTTCTGCAAGCTGACTACATAGAAAAAGTTTTTAAGGGTGCAGAAAATATGACCTCAAGATATAAGGATTATCTAAAAAAAATAAATACGATAAATCTATCCTTAAAAGAATCTTTAAAACAAATAACTATTGAAGATATAATTAGAGATATATTAAAGAAAACTGCTGATATAAGAATAGACTGGAATAATTGGGAAGTAGAATTTGAAAGATTATATAAAAAATTAAAAAATTAAAAAATTAAAAAATTAAAAAAGAGTTACGAAATTTTGTAACTCTTTTTTAAAGATTAAATTTTTATAATAAATTATTTTTCAATATTTATTAATTTGAAAAATTTATTAAATATTTCAAATGCAAGTGCAAGGAGTATAATAATATAAATTAAAGTTAGTAGCCACCACAATTTAGGTAGGTATATGGTATAGAAAACAGTTATTGTTAAAATCAAAGCAAAAACTAAAAGAAATCCAAAGAAAATTAGCCACTGTTTTAAACCAGTTTTTCCTCTTAACATTAGCTGTGTGATATTGCCCCAACCTGTGAATGGTTTTTCAAGGTCATTATTAAAACCGTATGTTCCGTAAGAAAGCGAAACGATTAAAAATGTTATTAAAGAGGTTACGAAAAATATTAAATCTACACCCAAGATTAAGAGAATAATAGAATAAACTAAAAGTGCTGGTAATATCTGTAAAATAATTGATAGACGATATTTAACTAATAAATATTGTCTTATATTAATAGGTAGTGTTTTTAAAAATTCATAATTTTTATAATCAACCGAGATTGATAAAAATGATAATGAACCATGGCCATACATGGCAATACCAAATATAATAGAAATCATAATAGCAGTTGGCATAACAGCCAAGCCCTCTTTAAAATAAGGATTGCCAATCAAGGCAATAATAAATCCTAAAAATAGCATAGGAATAAATAAAGGAGTTAGTAAAACTTGAGTTATAAGACTTCCATTAGAAAAACTTTTTAGTGTCATGCCTTTATAAATTTTAATAAGATTAATTTTTTCATTTTTATCAAGTTTTTTAATTTCTTTTTTAGGGCTAGCTTTTACCTTAATAATATCTTCAAAATAAGTTTTAATTACAAACTTATTAAGTAAAATCATAGCTATTACAAGTAATAATACAATAGCTAAGATTTTAATTAGTGAATTTGTTGCAAGAGGATTAGCTACGATATTAAATAAGAAATCTCCCTTGTAATCTTTTGCACTGACAATTGAATTGTCGAGAGCATTCATAGCACCATAAAATCCAAAAACTAACAAGAAGCTAATAGTTTGTATTCCAGTATTAAATGTTTTTTTGTACTTAATAAATAATTTTATTTTTGACAGGCTAGAAAAAATTAAAATTATTAGACTTATCCATAAAGAAAATAAGGCGACACTATATACCAAAATAAGAAGGACAGCTACAATATTAAAATGTGAAAATTGTATACTAGAAAATATATTTATTAATATGTAAGATAAAAATAATCCTATGGAATTTGATATTAAAGTTAATAATTTGCTAACAAATATTTCTTTTTCAGAAATTGGTAGTGATATTAAGCTTGAAGTTTCCTTATCTTCATAAAAAACCGAAAAAAATGGTTGTATGATAGTTATAGAAGCAAATCCTAGAATAAATATCGAAATTGACATATATTTATTGGCGGCGGCAGATAAATTATTCATTCCTAAAAAAAATGTTAAAAATATTAAAAGAAAAAATTGACCTAATAAAAAGTTAATAAATAATTTTTTTTGTAAATTTTTACCCTGTTTCTGAGACTTAATTCTTTGTAGGTTAGTTTTTGCAGGATTTACATATAATAAATTCATTAAGAATAGATTTTTTATAATAGAAAAACGCATTTTACTCACCACTTTCTTCATTAATATTTTTAATCAAGTTTAGGTATATGTTTTCTAATGAGTCGCCACTATATTTTTCTCTTAGTTCAGAGATAGTTCCCACAAAAATTAATTTTCCTTTTGAGAGAATACCTATTCTGTCGCATAGATTTTCTGCAACTTCTAAAACGTGGGTTGAGAATAAAACTGTATTTCCTTTTTGGATATGTTCTTTCATTAAATTTTTCAAATCAAAAGACGCCTGCGGGTCAAGTCCTGTCATTGGCTCGTCAAGTATCCAGTATTTAGGGTTGGCAATTAAGGCTCCGATAATAAATGTTTTTTGACGCATACCGTGTGAAAAAGAATCTATTGCAGAGAATTGTTCGCTCAACATATTGAACATACCTGCATATTTTTTTATTCTTTCGTCAGCTTCTTCTTTAGAAAGTTCAAAAACATTTGCAATAAGTAGCCAGTATTCTAAGGCTGACATGGTTAAAAACATATTAGGATTGTCAGGAACATAATAAATTTCTTTTTTACATTCAAGGCGTTCATTTTTTAAATTTTTATTACCAAAATAAATTTCTCCAGAAGTTGGTTCGATAACACTAACTAGTGATTTTATTGTTGTACTTTTTCCTGCTCCGTTGTGTCCTATTAAACCAAAAATTTCTCCGTCATTTATTTCTAAATTCAAACTGTCTAAGGCGATTTTTTCGCTATATTTTTTCGTAAGATTTTTTATATTTATCATAGTGCAACTCCTTTTAAATTTTTATGTAAAAAAATATATGTATTAATTGTAACATATTGTCAAGTATTTTCAACCATTTTCATAATTTATAAAAGTATATTTTAAAAAATAATATGATGTGCTATAATTATTTTAGAGTAAACTAAGGAGTTATATTATGACTAAAAAAATTATACTTACAGGAGATAGACCGACAGGAAAATTACATTTGGGTCATTATGTTGGTTCTCTTCAAAACAGAGTAAAACTTCAGGACGAAAAAGATACAGAAATGTTTATAATGATAGCAGACCAACAGGCACTGACAGACAATGCAGATAATCCTAAAAAAATTATAGAAAATGTTACCGAAGTAGCCTTGGATTATTTAGCAGTTGGAATTGACCCAAGCAAAACAACAATTTTTATTCAATCACAAATACCACAACTAGCAGAGCTGACAATGTACTACATGAATTTAGTGAGCCTAGCTAGACTGCAACGTAATCCAACGGTAAAACAGGAACTGAGCAGTAAAAATTTTGGTGAAAGTGTACCAACTGGTTTTTTAACTTATCCAATTAGTCAGGCTGCTGACATTACAGCTTTTGCTGCAACACACGTTCCAGTAGGTGAAGACCAAAAACCAATGTTGGAGCAAACTCGAGAAATAGTTAGAGATTTTAACAGAATTTATAATAAAGAAGTTTTAGTCTTGCCAGAAATAGTTTTACCACCGAAAAATCAGGGGCGTCTTATGGGTATAGATGGTAATGGTAAAATGAGTAAATCATTAAACAACGGAATTTATTTGGCTGACTCACCAGAAGAAATAAAAGCAAAAATTATGAAGATGTACACAGACCCTAATCACATTAGGGTAGAAGACCCGGGACAAGTAGAAGGAAATGTTGTCTTTACATATTTAGATATTTTTGACGCTAATAAGGAAGAAGTAGCAGCCCTAAAAGAAGATTACACAAGGGGCGGGCTAGGAGATGTAAAATTAAAACTTCGTCTTAATGATATAATGCAAGATTTATTAGCACCAATCAGAAAACGTAGGGAAGAATTTGCAAAAGATAGAGATTTAGTTTATAAAATGTTGCAAGAGGCAAGCCAAAAAGCAGAAAAAATAGCAGCAAAAACTTTAGAAGAAGTAAAAGACGCTATGGGGATAAATTATTTTAAATAAAAAAATATTTAGTGTAGATAAAATTCTGCATTAAATATTTTTTTATTTTTTAATATTATACTTCTTGTTTTTTTATTTTTTCTGTGTTACAATCTAAATGTAAGCGAATTATAAATATAATGTAGTTAATCTACTTTATCCAAAATATCTATATTAATACTATTCATAAAGGGGGATAAAATTATGAATAAAAAATTAAAATTTGCAAGTGCATTTCTTGTAACTACTTTACTTGTTGAACCTGTGGTAACTTTAATTAATGATAATAATATTATATTAGCTAGAGAAAAAAATACTATTAATGAACAGATTAAATTAAAAAAATTTTTAAAATATAATTTTAATTTAAGCAACAAAGAAAGTGAAGATGTTATAAAATTTTTAGAAAAGATAAAAGAAGAAGGTTATAATAGTCCCGAAGCAAGAGAAAGAGGAAAATTTGCGATTTTAAGAGGAATATTCAAAGTATTTGTAAGAAATGTAGATGCAATAGATGCAATACCTTCTAAAACAATAAGACGCTATATAGATACTCATGGATACAAAATAATTGAAGCAGTTGACTATATAGAAGAAACTTCTACAGCTGGTTTCACAATAGCCTTTGAATCAGCAGGAATTCCTTATCCTCAAGCTAGGCTTCTTGCAGAATTTGTAGTCTTTTTTGTATTGTAAATTCTATAATTATTTAGAGGTATAAATGAAAGACATACATTATAAAATTTTAGCGACATTGTATTTTATAGTACCTATAAGTGCCTATATATATATTAACTACATTATAATAAAAGACTTAAATAATATTTCTACAATACGAACTATAGTATATATGTATATTTTGTATAAGGTATCGGAATTAGTATATTATGTATTAGATAGGATAATAAAAAACAAAATATATATTTTGAATATTACTATATCTTTGCTTGCGGCCACTTGTGTACTATATATTTTTTTTAAAATAAGTTTGAAAAGCATAGTAATATTTATATTGTTTAATGTTATTTTAATACATTTATTAACTAGAAGAGGCGAGTGATTACTCGCCTTTTTATTATATATAAATTTAGATGAAGTAAAAATACAAAAAAATTACTTTTATAATGTATAATAATAAAATACAAGGTAAAAATTAATAAATGGGAAAAATTTATTTGAAAAATAATTTATTATGTAAGATAATTTTTAAATATAAAATAATAGAATTTTGCATAAAAAACTAAGTATTAAGATAGTAATAATTAAAAATATTTTTAATATTTTTTATTCATATTTATTGCAGGTAGTCAAAATAAAAATCTTTTTTAGCTTTTTATTTATTAAAGTATTTTTTAATATTATAATGATTTTGGGAAGATTGGTCTAAGGATCATACAGATATGAAAAATAAAAAATTATTATCAATACTAACAATAGGCTGTCTATCTTTATCCCTAGTTGGGTGTGGCGATAAGGTAGGAAGTGTTAAAGATGGTAATGAACAAAAAATCGAGCAAGCATCTATAAAATTAGTGAATGCAGTTGAACAAGGGAAATATAAACTTGTTAGCACAGAAGAATTAAAAAATGGATTGATGCTAAGCAAGATATGATTATTGTAGATACAATGCCGAAAGAAAATTTTGAAAAACAAAAAATTCCTGGGGCTGCAAATGCAACTTTACCTCCTAAAATGGAGTATGTAAGACCAGAGCAAAAAGAGAATTTTTTAAAAGCCTTGGGAAGATATAAAAATAAAAAATTGTAGTTTATTGTGGTTTTGTAGGTTGTCTAAGAAGTCATGTAGTTGCAATGATAGCTAAAGAAGCTGCCTATACAGATGTTTATCGTCAACCAGGTGGCATTATAGCTTGGCAAGATGCTGATAACAAATAAAATTTTTTATAATTTTTATCACTGCACTTGTCAAAGATAATTTTTTATAAACTTATAAGCAAAAATTTATAATCCTTATGGATTAACTTCCATAAGGATTATTTTATTTATATATTTTCTAAAATTAATTTTCTTATTTCGTTTAGGGCTTCTTTTGCTGCTCTATCACGAATTCTATTTCTATCTTCGTTGAACTGACATTCTTTTACACTAACTTGCTCCCTATAGTATATACCTATGTAAACAAGACCTACTGGTTTGTCAGAATTTTCTACTGGACTAGCAATTCCTGTTGTAGATATGGCTATATCACTTTTAGTTTTATTAGCCAGACCAAGAACCATTTCATGTGCTGTTTCTTTACTTACGTTTCCAAATTTTTCTAAAGTTTCTTTTTTTACACATAGTGAATTAATTTTTGATTGATTAGAGTAGCAGACTAGACCTTCAATAAATGAGTTAGATATTCCTGCATTATCTATTAAGATTGAAGATAGGTAGCCACCTGTTACCGATTCTGCTGTTGATAAACTTATATTATTTTCAATTAATAATTTTGCCACCACATATTGAAGTTCGCTTTGACTTTCTGCTATATCTTCATCACCAATTAAATAAATAAATTCTCCAACTATATCTTCAATTTCTTTAATTTTATTTTCAAGCAGTTCATTACAATAATCAATATTATTTCCACTTGCAGTTACTCTGATTAAGACTTCACCAGTTTTTGCATAAATAGCAACAGTAGGATTAGTTTGCTCATCTAATATATTTTTTATTCTATCTTCGAGTAAAGATTCTCCAATTCCATACAAGCGAATATATTTAGATATAAATTTTTGGTCGCTTAATTTTTCTAGGTAGGGCTTTACAGATTTTATAAACATATCTTTCATTTCATGAGGAGGGCCAGGCATTAGGATAATACGTTTATTATCTTTTTCTAATATTATACCAGGAGCAGTGCCGCAAAAATTTTCTAAAATAATTGCTCCATTTGGTATCATGGCTTGCTTTTTATTATTCATAGTAAGAACATTATTTTTATTAAATTTTTGAACGTAATTTTTAATTTTTTCCCAAGAGTATTCATCAAGATAAAAATCACGATTAAAATATTCAGCCGCACATTCCTTAGTTATGTCGTCATCTGTTGGCCCTAAACCACCAGTTACAATAATTGTATCAGAACTATTGAAGGCACGGTCAAAAGTTCTTAGTAATCTTCCTTTATTGTCGCCAACAGTAGTATGTTTAAAAACATTGATACCTATGTTAGCTAATTCTTTAGAAAGATAAGTTGTATTTGTGTTGACAATATCTCCTAATAAAAGTTCTGTTCCAACAGATATTAATTCTACATTCATATAATAACCTCCAAACTTTATTTATTTTATTATACTCTTATTTTCAAGAAAAATAAATTCTAGAAATATATTGAAAATTTTAACTTGTTAAAGTAAATAATATATGCTAAAATATAAGTATAAAACTTGAGTATGCGTGTGGCTCATTTATATTCGGACCTAACACTTTTTGTAAGGGAATAAGAATCTCTTGTTAGTATGGCATGCATTTCCTCCTTATGTGACGAACTGACTTCAGAAGGCAAGGCTATTATACCCACCTGATTATAGCAGGACCAATTTTTGTGAGATACTACGATACTACGGTTTTGGGACTAGCATTTGCTAGTCCTTTTTTAGAATCAAAATAGCTAATAATATATTTTAATGTATAATTATTGAAGTTATTAAAAATTTTAGGAGATAATAATGCTAAATCAATTTTCACGTAATGAACTTGTTATAGGTAAAGAGGGATTAGAAATTTTAAAAAATTCTTGTGTTGGTATTCTCGGTATAGGAGGAGTAGGAACTTTTGCAGTTGAATCATTGGCTAGAAGCGGTATTGGGTCTTTTGTGATTATGGACAAGGATAATATAGACATAACAAATGTAAATCGCCAAATTCATGCGACAACCAAAACAGTAGGACTTAGTAAAGTAGAAGAAATGAAAAAAAGAATACTTGATATTAATCCTGAGTGTCAGGTTATCGCTATTCAAGATTTTTATACGGAAGAAACATTTGAAAAATTTTATAAGGAAAAATTGGATTTTGTAATTGATTCTTGCGATACTGTAAAATATAAAATACATCTTATAGAACATTGCTTAAAAAATAAAATAAAATTTATCTCCGTAATGGGGGCGTCAAATAAAATGGATCC
Source organism: Gemella sp. zg-1178 (assembly GCF_018790995.1). Lineage (NCBI taxonomy): Bacteria > Bacillati > Bacillota > Bacilli > Caryophanales > Gemellaceae > Gemella > Gemella sp. zg-1178. The sequence goes on along the minus strand of NZ_JAHKEI010000012.1, from coordinate 24,429 downwards.
AACAAAATTTGACATAGCTGATATATCAAAAACTTCTATTTGCCCACTTGCAAAAATTGTGAGATTACATTTTAAAAAATTAAAAATCAAGGGTAAAATTCCTGTTGTTTATTCAACAGAAAGTCCCCTAGTCCCAAGAGATGAATACACAGAAAAAATTGGTAATAAAAATTCAGAAATAAGAAAAGCACAAACGCCACCAACATCTAATGCTTTTTGCCCAGCTACAGCTGGTCTTATAGCGGCAAGTTATGTATACAGAAACCTATTAAAAGATATTTCATTTAAAACTATAGAAAAAAATAATTAAAATATAGTCAAAATATTACTAAAATTCATAGTAATTTTTCAGTAGTATTTTGATTTTTTTTATTATATTTAATATAATTGAAGTGTATATAAGTATTATTAATAATAATTTTAAAAATTAAAAGAATAATATGCTCAAATTACTAGTATAAATATTTTCTTTGTTACCATTAATGAAGATATAGTATAAGTTTAATAACTATTATTTTTTAGGAGGATTGATTAGTATAGATATAAAAGAATTAATGATAAATATTTTAAATATGGGGATAGAAAGTAATGCTAGTGATATACATATTTATCCTAAGTCAAGCGGAAGTGCTTCTATAAAATATCGTATTAAGGGTTCTTTGGAGGAGAAATTAAATTTAAAAAATTCAGAAATAGATAGTTTAATATCTCTTTTAAAATTTAATGCCAGCATTGATATTGCCTTGAATAAAACTCCTCAGTCAGGAAGATTTGAATATAAGTACAAGGAGAAAAAATATTATTTAAGAATTTCAACTATACCACTTAATGAATTGTATGAAGGCTGTGTAGTCAGAATATTTACAGATGAACTAGCTGAAGTTAATTTTAGTTTATTTGAAGAAGATGTAGAAAGTATAAATAAATTATCAAAATACGCTAATGGATTAATAATATTTTCTGGACCTACTGGCAGTGGGAAATCTACATCAATGTACAAATTAGCACTAGATATTGCAAAACAAAATCGTCAAATCATTTCCATAGAAGACCCTGTTGAAAAAAATTTTGATAGCCTTATTCAAATGCAGGTAAATGAAAAAGCAGGAATAAATTATGACAATGCCCTAAAATCCATTTTACGATGCGACCCAGACGCTATTATGGTTGGAGAAATAAGAGATAGTTTAACTGCTAAGTATGTGATTACATCATCATATTCAGGGCATTTGGTACTGACGACGCTTCATGCAGAAAATTGTATCGGAGTAATAAATAGACTTGTAGATTTAGGAATATCAAAAGAAGATTTAAGACAGACCCTCTTATGTATAATTTCACAAAGACTTGTTAACTTAGGAGAAAAACAAGAACTTATAACAGAAATAATGCCTAAAGAGAAAATAAATTCATACATACTAAATAAAGAAATAAATTTCGCATCACTAAAAGAAAAATTTGAAAAAGCATATAAGATTGGAAAAATTTCTAATGAAGAAAAAGAAAAATGGGGATATTAAAAAATTATTAGTAAAAGATGAAAAAATTTATTTTATAAGAAGACTGTATGAATTAATAAATCATGGATATATGCTAGAAGATTCAATAGAATTTTTAATGCTACAATATAGTGCTAATGATAACACCATAAATTATTTAAAAACAGAATTAGCAAATGGTAAAAAATTATCTTTTATTCTAAAAAAATTAGGCTATCCCAGTTCTGTCGTAACTAAAATGGAATTTGCAGAGCATTACGGAAGAATTGAAAATATGCTTTTAGAAATAGAAAAATATCTCCGTATCCAAAAAGAACAAAGAGAAAAAATAGTAAAAACAACTAGGTATCCCTTCTTTTTAACTATGACACTAATAATACTAATAACAATTTTTAATTTATTAGTAATACCCCAATTCCAAAATATTTACACATCAACAAATATAAAAATGGATATGCAGGTAAGTATTTTAATAAATATACTTTATTATTTACCAAAAGTATTGATTGGTTTAATCTTGTTAATTGCAATATTAATTTTATATTTAACATATCTTTATCGTTATAAGAAAGCTAGATTTTTAAAATTAATAATAAAGATACCTTTAATTAATAACTACTTTATATACTATATATCATATCAATATTCACAAGAATTAAGTTTATTTTTAATGAGTGGATTTTCTATGAAGACAGCATTAAATGAAATAATAAGCAAAGAGTATAATTATTTTTTTGTAGAATTTTCAAAAAAAATAGAAATTTCATTGGCAGCTGGCGATACTTTTGAAAGAGCAACAGAAAAAATTATATATTTAGATAAGTCCATGGCAAAATTTATAAATCATGGAAGAAAAAATAGTATGTTGGATAAGGAATTAAGTTTATATAGTGATATTATGTTAGATTCCTTTTTAAAATTAGTAGATAAACGTCTAAAAAAAATTCAACCAGTATTATTTTTTATCCTAGCCTTAATAATTATAGGTTTATATTTAGTTATATTATTACCAGTTTTTAATATGGCAAGTTCAATACGTTAAAAAGGAGAACAATATGAAAGAGAAATTAAGAAAAATATTAAAAAACAATAAGGGATTCACACTAATAGAAATGTTAATTGTCATTTTTATTATAGCTATCTTGTTGGTACTTATTATACCAAACATAACAAAAAATTTAGATTCTGCAAAAGATAAAAGTTCGCAAGCCTATGTAAAAACAGTGCAATCTCAAGTTACAGCTTATGAACTAAATGAAGGGGACAGTAATGTTACTTTTGAAAAGTTGGTAGAAAAAGGTTATCTAGAAGGTAGTGCAACAGAGGCTAGCAAAGCACCTAACGGCAAAGCAGTAATAATAGAAAATGGCAAAGTTAGATTGCAAGAATAATCAAGGATTTAGTTTTGTAGAAGTTTTGGGAGTATTATTTATAGTATGTAGTGTTATTTTTATTTTATCATTAAATCCAGTTGCATCTTATGAAAAATACAAGGAAAAAGTGGCAGTCAATGAACTGATTTCTAATATCTATATGGTGCAAACAAAAAGTTTAACCGACAGTAGAACTAATTATATAGAATTTTTTGAGAATGCTAACGAATATAGAATGTATTATGACGGTAAATCAGAAACAAGACATATCTCAGAAAATGGAAAAACTGGCGTGGGTCTTAGGTCTTTACAATTTAGGTATCGCAGGGGGAATGTCAACAGGGCTAATACGGTTCTAGTAAATTTTCCTAATAGTAGATATGAAATAATAATACATTTAGAAACGGGATATGTAACATTAAATGAGAAATAACAAGGGCTTTACTTTAATAGAAATTTTAGCGGGAATATTTATTTTTTCTGTTATTTTAATATTTCTTGTACCAAATATAGTAAGAGAATATGAAATTTTAAAAAAATCTGAAGACAAGTTGATTATGAAAGAAATTTTATATGAAGAAATATTAATAAATAAAGATGTTGGAAGATTCACAAGAAATAATTATGAAATAACAATAGGAGAAAATTCTGCCAGTATAAAAAATTTAGATACAGGAGAAATAATTTTATATGAATAAGGTTAGAAATGCAGGTTTCACTTTGATAGAAGTTATAATATCTTTAGCCTTATTATCAATTTTTTTATTGTTACTTTCTGCTATTTTGACTTTGACCTCAAATATATCTAAAAGTTTTTTAGATTATAGTAATTATGAATATGCTATGATGCACAAAAAAATTTTTGAAATTTATGAAGATAGTGAGCAGGTAAGTATTGATAGAAATAAAATAAAATTTATAAATGAAAAATACGACAGACAACATACTGTAATTTTTTCCAACTCAAAAATTTACAAGCAAACTAAAAATCCCGGAGAAAAATTTTCTGCTGGCTATTCACTACTGCTAGAAAAAATAAATAGCTACCAATTTAAAAAAATATCAGAAGAAATAGTAAGTGTAAAAATCATAGACAAAAAAAATAAGGAACACGTATTAAAACTAAGATTAAAAGATGAAATTAAAGAAAGAGAAAAAAATAACAGTGATGAAAGTAATAAAAAAAATCAAGATGAATAATAGTGGCGGTGCAATTTTAATATCACTCTTAGTCTTAGTTTTAGTATCGCTTATTATAGCAGGCGTATCAAATATTTATGTTAGTAAGGTAAGAAGTATAAAAAACTTAAATGATTATTACGATAAAAAAATAATAGAAGAATTAAATAAAAAAGAAGAATTAAATAAAAAAGAAGAATTAAATAAAAAAGAAGAATTAAATAAAAAAGAAGAATTAAATAAGAAACAAGAAAAAAGTAGCAAGTCTGATTAAGACTTTGCTACTTTATTTTTATTTGTGCAAATAGTGATGAACCTAAAATTAATGTTGCTCCTATAATTTGGTAAAAATTTAAACTTTCTCCTAAAAAAATATAAGCAAAAAAGAGTGCTGAAATAGGGTCTACATAACTAAGAAAGGCTATATTAGTTGTTGGTAGTTTTGCTATTGCTGAAAAATATAATAAGCAAGCAAGACCAGTGTGAACTACACCAAGTATTAATAAATAAGAAATTTCAAAATTATTTTTTGGGAATTGAATAGAATCTCCATTTATAAAAATAACATAAATAGCTAAGACTAAACTTGCTACTATCATTTGAACAAAAGTAGAATTATGACCATCAATTTTTGAAATTTTTTTATTGATAATTACTAATAGAGTGTAGCCTACTGCTGAAGCTAAGCCATATACAATACCAGCATTTGCAGAAATTTCAAAAATATTTATATTTGCAACCAAGGTCATACCCAGAGTAGATAACAAAATGCAAATAGCTTTGACCAAGGGAAAACTATCTCTAAATATAAGAGGTGAGATAGCTATAACTAGAGTAGGAGTAAAATAATATAAAAGGGTTGCTATACTAATAGATGTGTAACTATAGGCTTCAAATAAAAATACCCAATTTATTCCTAGTGCAAAACCAGATAATACTAATAAAAATAAATTTCTTTGTATATCTTGCAAATTTATTTTATTTTTTGTAAAAGTGAAAAGTAATATAAAAAATATTGATGCAATAATTGTTCTGAATAATACGATATGGCTACTTGGCATATTTATATTTTTAACCAATATACCAATGCTACCAAAAATTAAGAGTGATATTATATATTTTATATAATCTATTTTTGAATAATTCATTATTTCCTCATTAATAAAAAAGACGGCAAGCCGTCTTTGAATTTATTTTTAATTTCATTTTACTATAGGTTACCGTCTGCGGCATCTTCTAACATTTTTTGATCATTAGATATACTTACTTCATCATATTCAAAATCATCTTCATCATAAGAATAATCCATTGTAAGACCAATTCCTAAAGAGTAATCAGAAAAATCATCTTCTGTTCTATCCATAATTAACTCGTTAGAGTTGTAACTTTCATCAGCATAATCAGATAAAATTTCATTTTCATAATAAATTTCGGTATTGAAGTCCTGGGAATATTCATCGTCATCAGAAAAAATGAGGTGAGGCGACTCCAAATTAGATAAGTTTGTTGTATACATATAATAATCTCCTTTTAAAATAATATATATTTTTAAAAATTATATAATAAAAAATTTTTCTAAGCAAGTAAAAAGAAAATTTTATAAAAAGAGAGGTAAGACCTCTCATAATTTTATTTGTGTTTCATATATGGGAATAATAGAACATCTCTTATTGAAGGAGCGTTAGTTAGGAGCATAACCAATCTGTCAATTCCGATACCAAGACCACCAGTAGGAGGCATTCCATATTCTAATGATTCTACAAAATCTTCGTCCATTTCATAAACTTCTTCATTACCCGCATCTTTCTCGTCCATTTGAGCAAGAAATCTTTCTTTTTGGTCGATAGGGTCATTTAATTCACTAAAGGCATTTGCGTGTTCACGTTTTACTATAAATAGTTCAAACCTGTCTGTAAATCTGCTATCTTCCTTATTTGTTTTTGCAAGTGGAGAAACTTCAACAGGGTGTCCGTATATAAATGTTGGTTGAACTAATGTTTCTTCAACAAATGTTTCAAAAAATTCATTAATAATGTGTCCAACTTTCATATCCTTGCGTGTGTGTATTCCATGTTTTTTTGCCAAGGTGTGAGCTTCTTCATCAGTAATTTTTTGCCAAAAATCAATTCCTGTTATTTCTTTTATGGCATCAACCATATGAACTCTACGCCATTTTGGAGTTAAGTCTATTAGGTGCTCGCCATAAGTAATTTTAGTTGTACCGTGGATAGTCTCACAAATATAAGCTATCATATTTTCAGTTAAATCCATAATGTCATTATAGTCGGCGTATGCTTCATACAATTCAATCATTGTAAATTCTGGATTGTGTCTTGTAGAAACTCCCTCGTTACGAAATGCTCGACCAATTTCATAAACTTTTTCAAGTCCACCAACAATTAGACGTTTTAAGGGCAATTCTAATGCGATACGCATAAATAATTGCATATCTAAAGCATTGTGATGTGTAACGAATGGACGAGCTGCTGCTCCTCCAGCTATGCTGTGCATCATAGGAGTTTCAACTTCTAAATAGCCTCTTTCATTCAAATAGTTACGCATAATTTGAATGATTTTAGAACGAAGAATAAAAGTATCTTTGCTTTCCTTGCTCATTATTAAGTCAACATATCTTCTACGGTATCTCTCTTCAACATCTTTTAATCCGTGGAATTTATCGGGGAGAGGTCTTAATGATTTTGTCAGTATTTGAAAACTATTAGCCTTAACTGATAATTCACCAACATTCGTTTTAAATAAAATACCTTCTATTCCAACTATATCACCAAGGTCGGCAGATTTGAAAAATTTATAATTTTCTCCAACTCTATCTTGACGAACATAAATTTGTATTTGACCACCTAAGTCTTGCACGTGGGCAAAACCAGCTTTTCCTTTACCACGCTTTGTCATAACTCTACCAGCGATAGTAACAGAAATATTTTTTTCTTCTAGTTCTCCCTTGTTAAAGTCATTAAATTTTTCAATAATTTCATTTGTTAAATGTGTTCTTACAAATTTACTTCCGAATGGGTCGATACCGTTTTTGCGAATATCTTCCATTTTTTCACGGCGAACTAACATTTGGTCGTTTAAATCTTCTGTGTTTAGATTAACATTTTCTCCAGTCATTAGATAATCCTTTCTTTAATATCAAAACAATAATTTTTATATAAAGGTTATTATATCATAATTTTATATACTTTTACAAAATAAAATTTTAGAAAATGTAATATGTAGAAAAAAGAAATGTGCTATAATATTTTTATTGTAAATTATAAGATTTTAGGACTAGTTATGAATAATATAAAAGCTATATTTTTTGATATTGATGGAACGCTTAGAAGTTTTAAAACTAATGAGATAAGGTCTTCTAATAAGAAATATTAAGACGACTAAAAGAGTCTTGGATAAAAATATTTTTAGCATCCACTATAGCACCAGAAAGTTTATTCAGATTAAAAGAATTACTAGAATTTTATTTTGATGCTTATATTACAATTAAAGGATAGCTATGTTTGAATAAGAATAGAGAAATAATATTTGAAAATTTTATTTCTAAAGAAGATATTAAAAATGTTTTCCCCTATATCAATAAACAAAAAATAGCTTGTGATTTTGTAAAGTTGGATAGACGCTATGTAAATATAAAAAATGACAAAGTAAAAAACTTAAAAAGATTTAGGAGAAAGTCATAAATTTATAGAAGTTGATGGCATAAACATAGCCTTAGAAAATAAAATTTGTCAGTTAAATGTTTTTGTTGATAAGGGAGAAGAAGAGCAAGAATTTTTAAAATATATGTCTTCTTCTAAATCAGTAGGTTGGACAAGTTGGTTTACAGATATAATAGCAAAAGATGGTGGAAAAGATGTAGGTATAAAAAAATTAGCAGCTTATTACGGAATTGATATAAAAGAAACTATGACTTTTGGTGGTGGTAATGATATTGACATGTTAAAAAATGTAACACTTGGTGTTGCCATGGTCAATGCTAGAGACTATGTAAAAAAAGTTGCTGACTATGTTACGGATACTGTTGATAATTAAGCTATAGAAAAAACCATAAAAATATTTTAAAATAATTTAAAAATAACTTGACAAATAATTTTAAAAGGCGTATAATTGTAAGAAATTAAATATTTGTACGTTGAAGAAGAGTAGTAGTTTATTATTTGATAAAAGCGAGCTAGTGTTGATGGGAGATTAGTATTAAAAATAAATGAACGCACTTTGGAGTAAATTTTTAAAATAAATTGGTAGTTCTGCCTTAAAGAATTTGAGTGGATATATTTTATATCAATGAGAGTGGCAACGCGGGTATTTCGTCTCTTACAAATCATCTTGGTTTGTAGAGAAGTACCTGCTTTTTTAATTTATAGTTTTGAATTAGTTTTATAATTTCTAAATTCAATAATCTTAAATTCTATTTTCATATATATTTATATCAATAAGAGTGGCAACGCGGATAATTCGTCTCTTACAAGTCCATTGATTTGTAAAAGACAATTATCCCTTTTTTATTTTAAAAAGAAAAGTACAAAAATTAGGAGGTTAAAATGAAAAAAATATATTTATTATTTATATCTTTTATAATTTTAATAACGTTGACAGCTTGTAGCAACAAGAGTGCTGTTAATAAATTAGATGAAATAAAAGAAAAAGGAAAGTTGAGTTTAGCAGTTTCTCCTGACTATCCCCCTTATGAATTTTATGTTGCAGAAAATGGTAGTGTAAAAATTGTTGGGGCAGATATCCAGTTGGCTCAAGAAGTTGCAAAAAAATTAGGAGTTGAATTAGAAATTGTACAATTATCTTTTGACTCTTTACTACCAGCTTTAACATCCGGACGTGTTGATATGGTTATATCAGGTATGAATCCAAACAAAGAACGCCGTCAAGTAGTAGATTTTTCTGATATTTATTATGTTAGTGGTAGTGCATTTATAGTTAGACAAGATGACAAAGATATAACTTCAATAGATGATTTAAAAACTAAAAAAATAGGGGTTCAAAAAGGAACAATTCAAGAAAAAGCCCTGCTAGATGATTTGAAAATTTCACAAGAAAATATTCAGTCTTTAGCAGATGTTCCAAGTGTGCTTCAAGATTTAATAAATAAAAATGTTGATGTAGTATTTTTGGCTGAAGATGTAAGTCAAATATCCTTAAATAAATATCCGTCATTAAAAATTAGCTCTTTCAAATTAGAAAAAGATGCAGAATTAGACGGAATGGCAATAGCCTTTAGTAAAGGAAATAATGCTGAATTAATTTCAGCTGTTAATGAAGTTATAAAGAAACAAAATTCAGAAAATATATTTGCAAAAGAGTTAGAAAAATATGCAGCACTTGCAGCAAAAATTCAATAGTTAAGGAGAATAAAATAAATGTTTAATTTTTTATCAGAATATTATCAGATGTATATAGATGCTACAATAACAACTTTAGAAGTTTCATTTTTAGCATTGATAGTAGGTTTAATTTTAGGAATATTAATTTGTATTGCAAAAATTGGCAATATAAAAATATTAAAATGGTTAGCTAGTATTTATATAGAAATTATTAGAAATACGCCAATTTTAGTACAAATAATGATTATTTATTTTGCCCTGCCAGAAATAAATATTAAACTTTCACCATTTATGTCAGCCATAGTAGCCTTGTCAATAAATTCAGCTGCCTATGTAAGTGAAATATTTAGAGCGGGAATAAATGCAATAGACAAGGGGCAAATGGAAGCTGGACGTTCTTTAGGACTTAGTTATGGACAAACAATGAAATTAATTATTTTACCCCAAGCATTTAAAAATTCTTTACCAGCTTTAGGAAATGAATTTATATCTCTTGTTAAAGAATCGTCAATAGTTTACTTTGTAGGTGTTGCTGATATAATGTTTGCCGCCAATGCAATTAAAAATGCAACTTATCAAACATTTGGTCCTTACTTAGTAGCGGCATTAATTTATTTCATTATAACGTCAATACTTTCACAATTTGTAAAAGCACTTGAGAAAAAATTAGATAAATAAGGAGAATATTATGTTAATAGAAGTTAAAGATTTAAAGAAAAATTTTAAAAATGTAGAAGTCCTTAAAGGAATTAATTTTAAGGTAGATAAGGGAGAAAAAGTTGTAATAATTGGTTCAAGCGGTAGTGGAAAATCGACAGCTTTAAGATGTCTTAATTTATTAGAAATATCTAGTGGTGGAGAAATATTTTATAAGGGAGAAAATATTTTAGAAAAAAATTATAATATCAACAAACACAGAAGCAAGGTAGGAATGGTATTTCAAAATTTTAATTTATTCAATAACATGACAGTATTAGAAAATATAATATTAGCTCCTAAAAATTTAGGTTTAGATACTGAAGAAAATTTGAAATTAAAAGCTGTAAAATTATTAGAAAGAGTTGGACTGCTTGATAAAAAAGATGCTTATCCAAATAGTTTATCAGGAGGACAAAAACAACGTGTTGCCATAGCTAGAGCCTTAGCAAACGAACCAGAAGTTTTATTATTTGACGAACCAACAAGTGCTTTAGATCCAGAAATGGTAAAAGAAGTTTTAGAAGTAATAAAAGAATTATCTGCTGAAGGACTTACTATGATTGTTGTAACTCACGAAATGGGATTTGCAAAAGAGGTGGCAGATAAGGTAATATTTATGGATGGTGGCTACATTGTTGAAGAAGGGAAACCAGAACAAGTATTTAATAATCCAAAAGAAGAAAGAACAAAAGAGTTTCTTAGTAAAATTTTATAATTATTCAAACAAAGAGAGAACACAGTTTTAAAACTGTGTTTTTTATATTTTATTTAAAATACAAACTAAATAAATTGGTTTGTAAAATATAAATATTTATAGTATAATTTTTTAAAAGTCAATTTTAGTCAATGAGGAGGTTTATGCCTATGAATAATATGACTGATATAATAGAGCAATATATAAAACAATTATTTTTAGAAGCAAAAGATGATTATATAACCCTAAAAAGAAGTAATGTTGCAGAAAAATTTGACTGTGTTCCCTCGCAGTTAAATTATGTAATAAAAACTAGATTCACACCCGAACATGGATTTATAATAGAAAGTAAACGTGGGGGAGGAGGCTTTATTAGAATTACAAAAATAACACTCCAGAGTGATGATTATATAGATTATTTAATAGAAACTATTGAACAAGTAGAAGCAAAAGAAATTGATTATATTAAAATATTAAAAATATTAAAAAATGAAAAATATATAGATTACTTTGACTATGAAGTTATGAATAATTCTTTATCAATATTACAAAAAAATACATTTGATACACTTCAACTTCTCGATGATATAGATATTTTGACTACAAAAAAAATAAAACTAACAATGGACAAAAATTCAAAAGAAATGTTGTTGCAATTTTTAACAAATATAAAATACAGTAAGGAGAAAAAATAATGTATATTAGATTTAATGAATCAGCTCTTATGGTTCTTACAAATGCCAAAGAAGAATCTAAAGAATTTGGTTTAAAAGCAGTTGGAACAGAACATCTATTATTAGGTATTTTAGATATGAACAACACTTTAGCTTGTAAAATTTTAAACAAGTATGGAGTTAATTATCGCGACTTTAAAAGAGATGTTGAAAAATTTTATGAAGTAGAACTTAAGGGGACAGAATTTTTCAATAATGTAATGTTACGTCTTGATTATACAACTGGAGCTGTACAAACAATAGAAAAAAGTCAAGCTTTTGCTGATAATACTAGAAGTTTTGTAGTTACCAGTGAGCATTTATTATTATCTTTATTAAATCAAAAAGAAAGCACAGCTGTTAGAATATTAAGAGATATATTAATTGTTCATGTACAAGGATTAATAGAAGATTTAGAAACTTCATTAAAACAGAATCAAGGATTATTTTCAAAATTATTTGATACCTTTAGAAATATAGAAGAACAAGAAGACACTACTTCAAAAACAAAACTTTTAAATTCTTTAGCTAAAGACTTAACAAAAGATGCAGCAGATAAAAAACTTGACCCTGTTCTTGCTCGTGATAAAGAAATTACCAGAATGATAGAAATACTGAATAGAAGAACAAAAAATAATCCTGTATTAGTTGGAGAACCTGGAGTAGGGAAAACAGCGATAGTTGAAGGTTTAGCAGAACGAATAGTATTACAAAATGTTCCGAGTAATTTAATAGGAAAACGTGTTATGGTTTTAGATATGGCAACACTACTAGCAGGAACAAAATATCGTGGAGAATTTGAAGAAAGATTAAAAAATATTCTTAAAGAAATAGAAGAAGCTGGGAATATAATTTTATTTATTGATGAAATTCACACTATAATCGGAGCTGGAGGCTCAGAAGGTAGTGCTGACGCTTCTAATATTTTAAAACCTGCCTTATCGAGAGGATTAATTCAAGTTGTAGGAGCAACAACCATAGAAGAATATCGTAAATATTTTGAAAAAGATGCAGCCTTAGAAAGAAGATTCCAACCTATCAAGGTAGAAGAACCAAAAAATGAAGATACAATAGATATTCTAAAAGGATTGCGTCATAAGTACGAAGAACATCATAATGTAGAAATAACTGATTCAGCTATTGAAGCAGCGGTTAAATTGAGTAGCAGACATGTTACAGATAGATTTTTACCAGACAAGGCAATAGATTTAATTGATGAGGCAAGTTCTAAAGTTAAACTACGCAACTACAAATCACCAGAAGAATTGAAGCAATATGAAGAAGAATTAAATGCTTTAAATATAGAAAAAGATAATGCAGTATCTAATCAAGAATTTGAAATAGCGGCTAAGAAAAGAGATGAAATAAATTCTGTTGTAAGTAAAATAGAAAAATTTAAGGCAATATGGCAAGATAATCTAGCAAAACACAAAATTCAAATTACAGATGAACACATTGCAGAAGTTCTTGCAGCTTGGACAGGCATACCTGTTACAAAATTAACGCAAACAGAAAGTGAAAAATTATTAAATCTTGAAGAAATTTTGCATAAGAGAGTTGTTGGTCAAGATGAAGCAGTTGTAAGTTTAGCAAAATCAGTGCGACGAGCAAGGAGTGGATTTAAAGATGAAAATAGACCGATAGGGAGTTTTATCTTCTTAGGGCCTACTGGTGTAGGTAAAACAGAATTAGCAAAAAGTTTATCAGAGGCTCTATTTGGTTCGGAAGATAATATGATAAGAATTGATATGAGTGAATATATGGAGCCTCATTCAATAAGTCGTCTTATAGGAACTCCCCCTGGATATGTTGGTTATGATGATGCTGGCCAATTATCTGAACAAGTTCGTCAAAAACCTTATTCAGTAGTTTTATTTGATGAAATAGAAAAAGCTCATCCATCAATTTTTAATATTTTACTACAAGTCTTAGATGACGGAAGATTAACTGATAGCAACGGCAGACTTATTGACTTTAGAAATACAATTATAATAATGACTTCAAATGTGGGTGTTAATGAACTTAAAGACCAAAAATTTGTAGGTTTTGCAGGTAGTGAATCGATTAAAAATGATTACAAAAATATCCAAAATACAATGATGGAAGCATTAAAAAAACAATACAGACCAGAGTTTTTAAATCGTATTGATGATATAGTAGTCTTCAAATCTTTAGAAAAGGAAGAACTTGAAAAAATATCTTTATTGATGATAGAAGGTTTATCAAAACGACTTAAAGATAAAGATATTGAAATCAAATTAACTAGAAAAGCCCTTGATAAAATTATTGAAGATGGTAGTATCAAAGAATACGGAGCTAGACCTCTAAGAAGAAGTTTACAAAAAAATATTGAAGATTTACTAAGTGAAGAAATATTAAAAAATCCTGACTTGTCAGGGGCAGTAAATATAGATTATAAAAAAAATAAATTTGTTGTTAAACAAAAATAGGAATTGATATGGCAAAAAAAATTTCAACAAAATATGAATGTGATGCGTGTGGTTATCAAAGTATAAAATATTTAGGAAAATGCCCCAACTGTAATAAATGGGGCTCTATGGAAGAAGTAAAAGAAGTAAAAATCAGCGATAAGCACAGAACATATATGCCAGAAGAAAATTCTAAGGCAACTGTTGCGGTAGAAAAATTAAAAAATATTTCAACACAAGATGTACCTAGAACTCTAACTGATAGTAATGAATTAAATAGAGTTTTAGGTGGTGGAATTGTCCCAGGTTCACTTATATTGATAGGGGGGGATCCAGGTATAGGTAAATCAACCTTATTACTACAAATTTCATCTTATCTTGCTGATAAATCTGATGTCTTATATGTTTCTGGTGAAGAATCTGTAAGGCAGGTAAAGGTTCGTGCCGATAGAATGAAAGTTAGTACGGATGAATTATATGTCTATTCACAAACTGACTTAAATCTTATATATGAAATAATAAAAAAAATAAAACCAAAATTTTTAGTTATTGATTCTATACAAACAGTCTATAATCCAAATTTAGAAAATTCTCCTGGTAGTATCACCCAAGTTCGTGAATGTACACAACAACTTATGAAAATTGCTAAAAATTTAAATATAGCAATATTTATAGTTGGGCATGTAACAAAAGAAGGAACGATAGCTGGACCTAAAATGTTAGAACATATGGTAGATACAGTTTTATACTTTGAAGGAGAAGAACACCACTCTTATAGAATTTTAAGAGCAGTAAAAAATCGTTTTGGCTCTACCAACGAACTTGGAATTTTTGAAATGCGAAGTTTTGGTTTAGTAGATATGGATAATCCTTCCCAAATATTTTTAGAAGAGAGAAGCAAGGAACTATCTGGTGCTTCTATAGTAGGAATTATGGAGGGGACTAGACCACTTTTAGTAGAGATACAATCATTAACTACACCTACAGCCTTTAATAATCCTAGAAGAATTTCATCAGGTTTGGAATATAATAAACTGGTACTGCTTATGGCAGTGTTAGAAAAAAAGGCGGCTTATCTACTGCAACAACAAGATGTTTATGTAAAAGTTGCAGGAGGAGTAAAAATAGATGACCCAGCTGTAGACTTAGGAGTTTTAGTAGCAGTAGCATCTAGTTTTAAAGATGTAGCAATAAATATGTATGATTGTTTTATAGGAGAAGTAGGTCTTACAGGAGAAATAAGGAGAGTCAGTAGAATAGAACAACGTATTGCTGAAGCTAAAAAACATGGTTTTAAAAGAATATTTGTTCCATATGGTAACAAAAAAGGTATAGAATTTCCAAGTGATGTGGAAATTCTACCTATAAGAAATATTAATGAATGTTTAGATATAATATTTAAAAATACATTTTAGTAAGTTATAAAGGAGGAAAAATATGCTAAGAAAAATTATAATAATAATATCTGGTTTAATAGGTATAACAATAGGGACACTTTCAGCTAATGCACTTATTAACAATAATATTTTTAATGATATTTTTAACAATACCATTCTTAGAATTATCACTATAACTGTTATTACACTGATTTTTATTTTAATGTCTTTATTATTTTCTGGTACATTAGTAGCAGTATTAAAAAGTGCTGAAGATAAAATAGCAAAAATTCCAATGTCAAAAGTTGTTTTTACAACTCTGGGTTTAATTTTAGGTCTATTAGTCGCAACTTTACTAACAACAGCAACGGTTTCAATAGTTTCTATATCTTGGTTAGCATCTATAATATCAGCATTTTTCTATGTGATCTTTGGTTATTTAGGATTTATTATAGGATATAGAAGAAGTACAGAGGTACTTAATATATTTATTTCAAAATTAATTACGCAAAAGCCAAAAAATGAAAAAAAATTATCTAAAAATATAGGTTTTTTAGATAAAGTAGTAGATACAAGTGCCTTAATAGATTCTCGCATACACGACATAGCCAAGACAGGATTTTTAGAAGGAAAAATAATTGTAACAGAATTTGTTTTAAAGGAATTACAATTAATTTCGGATTCAGAAGACCCACTAAAAAGAGCCAAGGGAAGGTTGGGACTTGATTGTGTTGAATATTTACAAAATATCAAAGAAATTGAATTACTTGTAGATAATTCATATAAGTATAAAGAACATTCACCAGTAGATGATTTATTAATTACTTATGCACATAAATATAATTGTGCAATCATAACAACAGACTACAATTTAAACAAGATAGCAACGGTACAATCAATAAGAGTATTAAATGTTAATGACTTATCAAATGCAGTCAAGCCAATTTTAAGTTCTGGAGAAAAAATTAATGTTCATATTCAACGTGAAGGAAAAGAAAATAATCAGGGTGTAGCCTATACAGATGACGGAACTATGATAGTAGTAGAAAATGGTAAAGAACATTTAGGAAAAAATATCGATGTTGAAGTTCAAAGTATTTTACAAACATCCTCTGGTAGAATTATATTTACAAAAATTATATAGTTGATTTTAAAGAAAATTTATGTTACTATATATTCTGTGTAAATAGGTAGGAGGAAGACTTATGCATACTTTTTTAATCGCATTATCAATAATAAGTAGCATTTTAATTATAATAGTTGTAATGTTACAAGAAAGTAAGTCAGGCGGTTTATCTGGGCTTACAGGTGGAGCAGAAGAATTGTTTGGAAAACAAAAAGTAAGGGGAGTGGAATTAGTTTTACAGAGAATAACAGTAGTTCTTGCTTTTATTTTTTTCGTATCATTACTTTGCCTTACTTGGTTTAATATTTAAATATTATATTAAAAAGACCCAAAATGCTAATACATTTTGGGTTTTTCTTTTGCAGAAATATCAAGGAGATTATTCATGAAAGAAAAAATTATACAATTATTCAAAGAATACAAAATTTTAGATATAGAAAAAATCAAAGAAAAATTATACATAGAAGATTCAAAAAGTTTTGTAGACCTAATTAAAAATATAGAAGAACTTACAAGAAAAAAATTAATTATCCAAATAAAAAATGAAAAATTTATTTATACAGCAGAATCTTTAAATTTAGTTGGTACAATAAAAGTAAATACAAATGGTTTTGCATTTGTTTATTGTGATGAATTATTAGGAGAAGTTTATATACCTAAAAATTTTTTAAATTCGTCTATGACTGACGATAAAGTAGAAATAAAAATTGATAATTTTTATAGTGGCGATAAAAATTTAGAAGGAAAAGTAGTTAATATTTTAGAAAGAAATACAAAATACACAGTTGGAACATTAATAAAAGCAAAATTATTTTCTTATGTAAAAAGTGACGATAAGAATATAAATAAATACATTAAGATAAAAGA
This sequence comes from Gemella sp. zg-1178, assembly GCF_018790995.1. Taxonomy (NCBI): domain Bacteria; kingdom Bacillati; phylum Bacillota; class Bacilli; order Caryophanales; family Gemellaceae; genus Gemella; species Gemella sp. zg-1178. Next base: position 7,120 of record NZ_JAHKEI010000012.1, on the reverse strand, counting down.
TAATAATATTAAAAATTTAGATGAGGGTTCTAAAGTTTTAGTAGAAATAACAAATTATTCTAAGGAAAATATTGACGAACATCAAGGTCTTATAATTAAATATATAGGCCATAAAGATGAACCTGGAATAGATATATTGTCGACAGTTTACAAACACCAAATTCCTGTTGATTTTCCCGTAGAAATAAATGAGGAATTGGACAAAATAAAAGATGATGTAGAATTAGATAATAAATATATAGATTGTAGAGATGAATTAGTTGTTACCATAGACGGAGAAGATTCAAAAGATTTAGATGATGCAATTTCTGTTAAAAAAATAAGTAAGGGTTATAAACTTAAAGTTTTTATAGCAGATGTTAGTAAATATGTAACTGAAGAAAGTTTTTTAGATAAGGAAGCGCAAAATAGGGGTTGTAGTGTTTATCTTCTAGATAGAGTTATACCCATGTTACCTAGAAAATTGTCTAACGGTATTTGTTCTTTGAATCCAAATGTAGATAGATATACTATTTGTTGTGAAATTATTTTTAATGATAATGCTGATGTTGAAAATTATGATATTTATCCAGCCCTTATAAATTCAAAAGGTAGATTAACTTATAATAAGGTAAATGAAACATACGAAAATATTGAAGATAGCTTGCTAGAGTATAAAAAATATATTTCTATGTTAAATGTAGCTCTTGAATTATCAAAGAAAATTAGAAATAATAGAGAAAAAAGAGGAGCTATAGATTTTGACAAGGCAGAATCAAAAATCATAGTAGATGAAATGGGCAAAGTTCAAGATGTGATTTTACGAGAGAGGGGACAAGCAGAAAAAATGATTGAAGACTTCATGCTTAGTGCTAATGAAGTTATAGCTGAACATTTTTACTGGTTAGAAACGCCTTTTATTTATAGAATACATGAAGAACCTAAAATTGAAAAATTAAGACAATTTTTTGACTTAGCTACAAGTTTTGGATATAGGGAAAAAAAACTTAATATAAAAGAAATAGAGCCCTATGTTCTAGCTAATATGCTAGAAAAATTTAGGGGTAAAAATGTTGAACAGATGCTATCAACTATTTTACTTAGAACTATGAACCAAGCAAGGTATTCGAGTATAAATACAGGACATTTTGCCCTTTCTGCTAAATACTATACTCACTTCACATCGCCAATAAGACGCTATCCTGATTTACTAGTTCATAGAATGATAAGAAGTTATATTTTCAATGGAGATATTAGTTCTAACAACAAAGAACATTTTGAAAAAATTCTTCCTGAATTAGCCCAAAAAAGCTCCTTATGTGAGAAAAGGGCAGTAGACTGCGAAAGAGAAGTAGAGAGAATAAAAAAATGTGAATATATGTTAAATCACCAAGACCAAGTATATGACGGTATAATATCTTCGGTTACTAGGTTTGGCGTTTTTGTAACTTTAGCAAATATGATTGAAGGATTATGTCATATAAAATCTCTGGCATCTGATTATTTTGAATTTGACGAAAAAAATATTATGCTAATTGGTAGACGAACAAGTAAAATATACAGAATAGGCGATAGGGTAGGGGTTAAGGTTGAGAATGTTGATTTAGAAAATCAAAATATAGATTTTAAAATTATAAGGCACACAGAATTTTACAAAAAGAAAAAGAAAAATATAAAAACAAAAACAAAAATAAAAACAAAAAGAAAGAGAACATAGCCATGTCAGAAATAAAAATAATAGCCAGTAACAAAAAAGCTAATCATGATTATTTTATAGAAGATACATTTGAAGCTGGAATGGCACTTACTGGAACTGAGATAAAATCTATAAGAAGATGCAGAATAAATTTAAAAGATTCTTATTGCCAAGTAAGAAATGGAGAAGTATTTGCTTACAATATTTATATTTCGCATTTTGAAGAAGGAAATAGATTTAATCATGAACCACTTAGAGTAAGAAAATTACTTTTAAAGAAAAAACAAATATCTATATTATCAGAAAATCAATCTATTTTAGGTGTTAGCATAATTCCTCTAAAACTTTATATAAAAAATGGTTATGCAAAATTATTAATAGGCCTAGCAAAGGGTAAAAAAAATTACGATAAGCGTAATAGTTTAAAGAAAAAAGAAGCAAGTAGAGAAATAAATCGAGTTTTAAAGGAAAAACAAAAATATTAAATAAAAAACTTTTAATGAGAAAAATCATTAAAAGTTTTTTTATTATTTTAAAATATTTTTTGAAATGATTTTTTATATAAAATTTTAAAGAATAGTAACAATAATAATAACAATCTAATAGTTATTGATACATTATAATTAAAATTATTAATATAATAATTTTTTATTGTTATAATATAATTTAAAAATATATAAAATAATAAATATTAAAAAAAATTATAAAAACGCTTTACAAAAAATAAAAACTATTGTAAAATGTAAACATAAATTAAACGTATCCAAAAAAATTAAGGAGGAAAAATCCATGGATAAATTTACACAGTTATTACAGCCAGTAGCAGATAATATTTATATCTCTGCATTAGTAGCACTTATACCTATTGTTTATTACTTAGTAGCGTTGGCTGGATTTAAATTAAAAGCTTGGGTTACAGGCTTAACAACTTTAATAGTAGCAATAGTTATAGCTATTGTATTCTTCAAAATGCCAGCAGGTTTTGCTGTTATGTCATCACTACAAGGTATAGTTTATGGTATTATACCTATTGGTTGGATAATTTTGACATCAGTATTCCTTTATAAGATGACGGTAAAAACTGGACACTTTAACATAATACGAGACAGTGTTACTTCATTAACAGATGATCGTAGAATACAAGCATTACTTATTGCATTCTCATTCGGGGCCTTCTTAGAAGGAGCCGCAGGATTTGGAGCACCAGTTGCTATTACAGCAGCTTTATTAGTAGGTTTAGGATTTAAACCTTTGTATGCGGCTGGTATCTGTCTTTTAGCTAATACTGCACCAGTTGCTTTCGGAGCTGTTGGTGTTCCCGTAACTGCTATAGGTAACTTAACTACTTATGCTGATGGTAGTCCTATTCCAGCAACTGATATAGCTAGAATGATTGGACATCAATTACCTTTAGTTTCTATATTCATACCATTTTACTTAGTATTTGTAATGGCAGGATTTAAAAAAACAATTGAAATTTTGCCAGCACTGTTAGTTTCAGGCGGTTCTTTTGCTTTGGCACAATTTCTAAGTGCTAGTTTTATGGGACCTGAATTACCAGATATTGTTTCATCTTTATTTTCATTAATCTGTACAGTTATACTACTTAAATTCTGGAAGCCGAAGACTACTTGGAAGTTTTCAGATGAACCAAAACAAAGTATAACTCAGGTTAAACACTCTAATAAAGATATATTTATAGCTTGGGCACCTTTTGTAGTGCTTGTATTTACTATCTTTGTTTGGACTTTAGCACCTGTTAAAGCATTCTTTAAAAATTTTGTATTGCATCCAGCGGTACCATTAATTCATAATAATATTATTAACTCTGTATCACACAAGGCTGTTGCGGCAGAGTTTAAACTTGATATTCTAGGAGCGACTGGGACTGCAATATTAACAGCGGCTATAATCGGTAAGTTTATTATAAAAATTTCTTGGAAAGATACTTTTGCTACATTTGTTGAAACATTTAGAGAAATTAGATTAGCCTTATTAACAATTTGTTTCGTAGTAGGATTTGCCTATGTTATGAATGCTTCTGGTATGACTAATACTTTAGGAAGTGCCTTAGCAGCAACAGGAAAAGCATTTGCTTTCTTCTCAGCAGCTTTAGGTTGGACAGGGGTATTTATAACAGGTTCAGATACTTCAGCAAACTTACTATTTGCAAAATTACAACAAGTTACAGCACAACAAACAGGTATGGATCCATTATTAGCTGTGGCGGCTAACGCTTCTGGTGGTGTAACAGGTAAAATGATTTCGCCACAATCAATCGCAGTTGCAGCGGCATCTGTTGGTCTTGTAGGTAAAGAACCAGAAATACTAAGATTTACTGTTAAACACAGTATAATTTTACTATTAATGGTTTGTTGCTTAGTATACTTACAATCAACTGGACTATTAAGCTGGATGATACCAGTTCACCCATAAAATTAAATTTTTAGTACTAGCTAGAATTTTCGGGCTAGTATTTTTTTATTAAGATAATTTATTAAAATTTATATTTTACATTTTAAAAAATAAATTATTAATTGAATGTGATTTTAAAGTTTTAATAATGTAAAAATTAATATTTAAAAATTTTTAAAAATTATCAATTCAAATGTTTAATTAAAAAATTTAAAGTTAATTTGTTTTTGTAATTAAATAATATTAAAATCAATATTGAAAAATTTATTTATTAAACGTTAAGTAAAAAATATTAAAATAAAAATCTAGTAAATTAATATTATATATTTTAAAAAAATTTCTAGTTTTAATCTTTTAAATTAATTTTGAATAAAAAAATAAATTCTTGAAAATACTTAAAATATCTAACTTTCTTTGTTGACATTTACTATTAAATAATGTATCATAACTAGTGATATTGTTTATATATCTTCACGAGTAAGCCCCGGAAAACTTAGTCGTTACGACAGATTAAAAACAACATCTTAGGAGGAATTGACATGCGTCAAACTTATATGGCTAAGCCATCAACTGTAGAAAAAAAATGGTATGTTATAGATGCTGAAGGACAAACTTTAGGTCGTTTATCATCAGAAGTTGCATCAATACTTAGAGGTAAACATAAACCTACTTATACACCTCATATTGATACTGGAGATAATGTTATAATTATCAATGCTGAAAAAGTTGTGTTAACTGGTAGAAAATTAACTGATAAAATTTACCGTCGCCACACAATGCACCCAGGTGGATTAAAAGAAAGAACTGCTGGTATTATGTTAGAAAAATATCCAGAAGAACTTTTAGAATTATCTATTAAAGGTATGCTACCAAAAAATACTTTGGGTAGAGCACAAGGAATGAAACTTCACGTTTATCGTGGAGCAGAACATCCGCATGCAGCACAAAAACCAGAAAAATATGAATTACGTGGATAATTAGGAGGAAAATATTAATATGGCACAAGTAGAATACCGCGGTACAGGACGCCGTAAAAGTTCAGTAGCACGTGTAAGATTAGTACCAGGAACTGGGAAAGTAACTATCAACGATAGAGAAATGCGTGAATACTTACCATTAGAATCTTTAGTATTAGATTTAATGCAACCATTTGAAAAAACATCAACTACAGGAAACTATGACGTATTAGTTAACGTTCATGGTGGAGGATATACAGGTCAAGCTCAAGCAATTCGTCACGGAGTAGCTCGTGCTTTGTTGGAAGTAAACCCAGAATATCGTAAAGATTTAAAACCAGCTGGTTTACTAACTCGTGACCCTCGTATGAAAGAACGTAAAAAATATGGTCTTAAAGGTGCACGTCGTGCCCCACAATTTTCAAAACGTTAATATTACGTTAAATAAAACACCACATTGAAATACAATGTGGTGTTTTATTTTTGTATATAGAATTTAGTGTAATCCACACTAAATATTTTTTATTTTTGTGAAAATTATATTTAGAAAGTTTTAAGAAATAAAAAGTAAGTACTGAATAAACTAATTTCATAAAAACAAGTCAAGTAATAAAAACAAGATTTATTAGAAAAGTAAATAAAATATAAAAAATACTATTTGAATTTAATAATATATTAATCAGTTTATGTTTGCTAAAAAGTTTTATATCTTTGTTTTTTAAAAATAGCAATAAATTTTAAGTTAAAAAATAGTTATAAAAACATTTGCAAAAAACCATAAAAAATGCTATGATAAAATTAGGAATAAAAATATAAACATATAGGGAGAACGATTATGAAAAAATACACACTAAGGAAAATAGGAAAAAGATTGCTGCCAGTAGTATTTGCTACTGTATTAACAACTGGGGTGGCAATTACTAACCAAGTAAACGCACAAGATAATTTGTCAGAAGAAAAGGCACAAGAAAATACAGTGCCAACTAGAGAAGAAGTAAATAAACTAGAGGCAGAAAACAATCAAGCACAAGAAGACTATAATAAACAAGCAGAAAAAACAAATAGGGCCAAAGAAGAATATGATAAGACTAAAGAAGAACTTGATAAAGCTAATAGGGAATTAGAAGAAGCAAGCAAGTTAAAAGAAGAGTCAAAACCTGAAAATATAGACAAAACAAAACAAGAAGTAATAGCTAAAGAACAAGAAAAGCAAGTAGCACAAAAACAATTAACAAAAAAACAAGCAGAAGAAACAAAAAAACAAGAAGCATTAGACAAGCAAAAAGAAATATCAGCAGATAAAGAAAAATTAGTAGAAATAAAAAAGGCTGATGTAGCTGTGGCTCAAAAGGATGCAGAAAAAGCCCAAAGAGATTTAGACAATGCAAATCCTAGTCAAACAATAATTAATTATAATGAAGCCAATAAAAATGTGCAAAAAGCAGAATCGAAAATAGTCGAGGCTGCACAAAACCTAGAAAAAGCAAAAGAATTTGATAGAGAAAGACCAGAAAAAATAAAGAAAGCCCAAGCGGATTTTGATGCTAAGGATGTAGCTTTAAAACATGTTGAGAAAGATAAAAAAATACTTACAGATAAATATAAGGAAATAATGGCTCAATATGGTAACCAAAATACTGCAGAAGCAAAATCAAAAGTAGAACAGGCAGAAATTGCTAAAAAATTTATAGAAGAATTATACGAAAAAGGCTATCAAGCAAAAGTAAAAGCTAAAAAAGTTTTTGAAGAGGCTACAAATGAGCCAGAAAGAACACCGCAAGCCCAAGCAGAAGTAGAAAAAGCAGTAGAAGAAGCTGAACAAGCTAAAAAAATCTTACTTAAAGCAAAAGAAAAATATGATAATATAGATGAAAATACAAGAAGTAAAAATGAGGCTTTAGAAAAGGCTAAGCAAGTTTTAGACTTAGAAAAACAACTATTAGAAGAAGCCCAAACCCAACTAGAAACAAAGAAAAAAGAAGAAGCAAAGAAAGCAAAAGAGCTAGAAAAAGCAAAAACAGAAGTAGCAAAAACACAAAAACAAATAGAAGAAATAACTAAACTAATACAAGAA
>NZ_JAHKEI010000011.1:0-55830 GCF_018790995.1 Gemella sp. zg-1178 | reverse complement strand
TAATGTGTTTGCCTTTTGTGTTATAATGTTCTTGCATCTCTTGGTATCCTTTTTTTGTAGTTACTAAAAGTATATCCTATGAGATGCTTTTTTTGTACTACTGGCTAACTTAATTATATAATTTACTTAACATATTAAAATATAAAAATCAAGCCACAAACTTTAAGGGATATATGATATAACTAAATAATTACCGCTTTTAAAGGTTAGGTTTTTTATTTGAAATAAAAAATTTAAGAAGATAATGAAAAAATAAATGATGTAATTTAAAATAAAAATACAAGCATTTATTTTTAAAGTTATTCTATTTTGTATTTTTAGATAAATTCTTAATATTTAATCTTTTTTTCTACGCTTTTTTAATAATTTATAATTTGATATTATTCCTAGTAAGCACAATACTAACAAAATATTACATAAGATTTGAATCATCGTACTGCCCCCATTTCAAAGGTATCTCCAATTTTAAAATCATGTGATGTAATTTTAAGATAACCATAATTTTGATAAATCCTATCAACTAAAGTAAGCATGCTTTTAAATTTATTATTCATAAGGACTCCTCCTTTTATGAAATAAAGGTTAATATGCAACTGCAATAACAACACATTACTAAATAAGCATGAAAGTATATTTATATTATTCATTATAGCATACATAAAGAAAAAAACTGTTTTTATATCTTTAAAAAATAAATTAATGACTTCAAAAAATATGCAACTAAAAAATGGTTGAATTTCAAATTCAACCATTTATTTTGTTTGTTTTTTCTTGCGATTTTTTATATATTTTCTTACTATATTTGAGGTGATTGCATAGGTATACATAAATATTATAGAAAATATTAGAAAGTTAATATTTTCTTGAGTAAAAGACATATATTTAGATAATACATTTCTATAATATAGGTATGCAAATAATATTACAAATAAAGTTGTTACTATAAGCTCTCTTTTCATTTTATATCACTTCAAATCTTATTTTTTACTTTTTCAGCTTTTGCCACATTTTTATAATTATAAACTAAAGTAGAAATAGGTGTGATAATTAAGATAGATGCTAAAACAGCACTAGCAAATTTGAATTGTTTATTCATATTAATTTTCTTACTTTAAGAGTAAATTATTATATTTTAAATAGCATTAGCTCTTTTATTTTCATTTTTATTATATCACTAAAATTATAAAAAAAACAAGAATTATCTTTTTTTAAAAAATATATGGTATAATAAAGGGTATTGCGATTTCAAAATTTAAAAAATTTTCAAAAAATTATTTTTTCAACTACTAATTTTAAAACTAAATTTTAATATAATAAAAAATGGCTGAATTTTAAATTCAACCATTTTTTATAATTTTTTTAGATAAGTTGGTTATTATTAATTTTAAAATTTATTTTCTGTAAAATTTATTTTGTTGGAATACTGGGTCGAAAGTTAGGTTTATTCCTAATTTTCTCAAGGTATTTTTATCTTCTTCTTTTAGCATTACAGTAGAATGAGCCTCACTACCTTTTAGATTTCCAAGTTCTTTCATTGCCTTGTTGGCATCTTTATTGTTCATAGCAGTTATGGCTAGGGCTATTAAAATTTCGTTGGCGTGCAGACGAGGATTTTTATTTTCCAGATGATTTATTTTTAGATTTTGGATAGGTTTAACGTATTCTGGTTCTATTAGTCTAGTTTCCTTATCTATGTTTCCTAATTTTTTAATTGCATTAATTATAAGTGCAGCTGACGGTTCAAATAGTTCCGACCTTTTTCCCGTTACTATTTCGCCATTTGGCAATTCTAATGCTAGGGCAGGAGAGTTAGTTTTTTCTGATTTTTCCCTAGCTATGTCTGTTACTTTTCTGTCGTTTGGAGTAACTCCAATTTCATTCATCAATAATTCTATTTTTTTAATTGCTTGTTTACTAACACGTTCTGCTTTTAAGTCAACAAGTGTTTGGTAGTAGCGACGAATAATTTCTTGTTTTGATGCTTCTATTGCAGCTTCCTCATCAATTATCGAAAAGCCAACCATATTTACACCCATATCAGTAGGTGAAGAATAAGGTGATTTGTTTAAAATTCTTTCAAATGTACGATTTAAAACGGGGAATACCTCAATATCACGATTGTAATTAACGGCAGTTTTTCCGTATTTTTCTAGGTGGAATGGGTCAATCATATTAACATCATCTAAGTCTGCTGTTGCCGCTTCGTAAGCCAAGTTTACTGGGTGGTGTAAAGGTAAATTCCAGACTGGGAATGTTTCAAATTTTGCATAACCAGATTCAATACCTCTTATTTGGTCATGATAAAGTTGCGAGATACAAGTTGCTAATTTACCTGACCCAGGGCCTGGAGCAGAAACAACAATTAAGTTGCGTTTTGTTTCTATGTAATCATTTTTTCCCATACCATTTTCAGATATGATGTAATCTATATTTGTAGGATAGCCATCTATGGGATAGTGCAGGTAAGATTTAATACTATTTTTTTCTAGTTGCTTGCGAAAGTTATCGGCAGCACTTTGGTTTGCGTATTGAGTAATAACGATAGAACCTACATAAATATTAAGTTCATTAAATGTATCGATAAGTCTTAAAACTTCTTGGTCGTAAGATATTCCTAAGTCGCCACGAGCTTTAGATTGCTCAATATTATTAGCGTTAATAGCAATAACAATTTCAACCTCATCTTTTAACTCTTTTAATAATTTTATTTTATTATTTGGTTCATAACCAGGTAATACTCTTGCAGCGTGAAAATCTTCTAACATTTTCCCACCAAATTCCATATAGAGTTTGCCACCGAATTGATTAATTCTTTCTAGTATATGGTTACGTTGTAAATTCAAATATTTTTCTGAATCGAATGCTTGTTTTTTCATAATATTTTTTCACCTCAAACAAATATTATAACAAAAATTTATCTATATTGGAAAAATTTTAATGTAAATTTCAATAAAACTTTATTATTTTTTTATAAAGTGATACAATACCAATAAATAGATTAGTTTATAAAATTTTAGTAATAAGTCTAAGAGGAAGAATATATGAAATTAGAAAAATTATCAGAAAGAAAAGTTATAAGAGATTCTATACACGGTTATATAAATATAGAATACAAAATTATTTGGCAGGCCATAGACACAAAAGAATTTCAACGTTTAAGACGTATTCATCAGTTGGGTGGAGATTTTCAAGTTTATCCAACTGCAGAACATTCAAGATTTACACATTCGCTAGGTGTTTATGAAATAGTTAGACGCATGGTTACAGAAATAAAATCCTTGCATGCAGAATTAAGTGAATATGACAGACTTGCAGTAATGCTTGCAGGACTTTTACATGACATAGGGCATGGTCCATTTTCTCACGCCTTTGAACAGGTAACAAGTCATAATCACGAAGACTATACAATAAAAATACTTTTAGGTGATACAGAAATAAATAAAATTTTAACAAAAGTATCTGCTAGTCTTGCTCAAGATGTTGTAGCTATAATTAATCATGAACATAAAAATGATTTGTTAAATCAGCTTGTATCAGCCCAATTAGATGCAGATAGAATGGACTATCTATTGCGTGATTCTTATTTTTCAGCGACAAGTTACGGTCAATTTGACTTGGAAAGAATACTTAGAACATTTAGGGTAAGAGAACATACTGACGGAAAAAAATATATAGTTACTAAAGAAAGTGGTATACATAGTGTAGAAGATTATATTATGGCAAGATACCAAATGTATTGGCAAGTTTATTTTCACCCAGTAGCCAGAAGTTACGAAGCAATATTTATTCAACTTTTCAGCAGACTAAAAGATATTTACAAGGAAAATAAAAAATATTTTAAAGACTTGCCTGTGATTATTCCATTTTTAACCAAAGAAGAAGTTACAGAAGAAGAATATTTTAAACTTGATGAAAGTGTTGTGCAGTATTATTGCAATATAATTCAAGAAAAAGACGATGAAATAGCTAAAGATTTAGCAAGTAGATTATTAAATAGAAAACTTTTTGAATATGTAGATTATTCAGAAGAAAAATTACTAGAAATAAAAGAGAAATTAAAAAAATATAATTTAGATGAAAAATATTATTTAAGAGAAGAAAATATAGAAAAAAGCCCCTACACGCCCTATACTGGGCAAAAAATTCTAATCGAAAAGAAAAACGGAGAGATTATAGCCCTAGAAAAAGCTAGTAATATAGTTGCTGCCATAACTAAGGGAGACACAAAAAAAGAGGGAACAATTTTCTATCCAAAACTAAATTAATTTTTAAGAAGATGATAAAATACGATAAAAATTATTTTTATTGTATTTTATTTTTTAGATAAAAATCTGCTATATAGTAATATTTATAAAAAATAAAAAATTTTTCTAGTAATAACTTTTGTTAAAAGTTTTTAAAGTATTTTACTAATGATACTAATAATAAATATGTAGTTTGCTATCTTTAATTTATAGAAGAAAATAATTATAATCTTCAAGTGAATGATAATATTCCATATGGAAAAATATAGATAACTTTTAAAAGGTAATTTATTTATACCTAGTTAAAGTGAAAAAATTTCATCTTGTGTAAACATTATTTCACAAAACATAAATTTTAATAAATATCCTAAAATAAATGAAATTAATAAGGAATAATAAAAAATGCAAATTTTAAAGTATGGTGTAGAAATAATAAACTTCTAGTAAGTTATATATTATATTTATATTTATAAATATAATATAATAGAAATTTTAGAAAATAATTATAATTATAAGTATTAGAATGCTATATTTTTGTATATTAAAATAATTTTTCTGACAATTCAAAAAGTTATTGAAAAAAATATTGACTTTTTTATGAATATATATTAATATATATTTCATAAAATTTTTGAAATATAAAATTTTTGAAATATTATTTATTTAGGAGGTATTTATGTCAAAATTTTTAAAAAATTCTTATGTAACCATAGGACTAATGCTATTTGCCCTATTTTTTGGGGCAGGTAATTTAATATTTCCAGCCTTTCTTGGAGCCTATTCAGGAGAAAATGTTTGGCTTGCAATATTAGGTTTTTGTATTACGGGTGTTGGTTTACCTATGTTGGGGGTAGCGGCTATTGCTTATTCAGGTTCTTCTGATGTTGCAGATTATGCTGGACGTGTATCAAAAACTTTTGGTGTATTTTTTGCAGTTGCCCTTTATTTGTCTATAGGACCACTTTTTGCCATACCTAGAACTGGAGCAACTTCTTATTCTATAGGTATAGAGCCTATATTTGGAACAAGTCTTACTGTTAAAATTATCTACGCTTTAGTATTTTTTGGTATTACATATTTTCTAGCAATTAACCCTAGCAAAATTGCTGATCGTGTGGGTAAATTTTTAACACCTAGTTTGTTAATAGTTATAGGCATTTTGGCGACAGCGTCTTATTTAAAAGCAACTTCAGGCTATGGTACACCTTTAAATTCAGGTAAGGGAGTAGCTGATTCTTTCGCTGACACTCCTTTTGTAGCGGGGTTTATTCAAGGATATGGAACATTGGATACTTTGGCCTCTTTAGCTTTTGCAATTATAGTCATCAATGCGGCTAAATTATTTGGAGCGAAAACAGGAAAAGAAGTATCATCTATTACTTTAAAATCAGGTTTATTATCTGTATCATTACTTGCTGTAGTGTATATATTTATTGCCAGAATAGGAGCAATATCACAAGATTTGTTTTCATTACAAGGAGGAGCTTTAACTTATAAAGGAGATGCCATTTCAGGTGGTATAGTATTAAGTTTAACTTCTGATTATTTTTTAGGTAATTTAGGACAAGTTGTCTTAGCTGCTATAATATTTTTAGCATGTCTAACTACTTCTACAGGTTTAGTTACTGCTTGTTCTGAATATTTCCATAGATTAATGCCAAAATTTTCAGAAAGATTTTGGGTAACATTATTTACAATAATTTCAACATTACTTTATTTTAACGGTTTAACAAATATAATTAAATGGTCAGTACCAGTCCTTTACTTACTATATCCGCCAACAGTAATCTTAGTATTTATTACATTTTTAGATAAAATTTTTGATAGTAGAAGAGAAGTCTATGCTACTACGGTAGGGTTCACATTTGTCCCAGCCCTGTATGATTCTATTTCAACATTTTCTGCCCTGACAGAATGGTTTAAAGTTCCAGCAGGTGTAACAAAATTCTTTACAGAAACAGTACCTCTAGGAAATTATTCTCTAGGTTGGCTAGGATTCTCTCTTGTAGGATTTGTGGTAAGTTTTATCTATGTAAAAGTAGTAAAGAAGTAATTAAGTAAAAATTTTCTAATGTAAATTTTCTATCATTAAAAATTTAGAAAAATAATTTAAAATAAATATTTAAAAAATTATTTTAAGAAAAGATAATAAAAATATTTTTATTAATATTTACATATAAAAAAGCTACGGAAATATTTCCGTAGCTTTTATTTTTTCTTATTATTTTTACGCCATACCAAGTAAGAAACTATTATAAATAGTAACACGAGTCCTACATAAGAACTATAATCACTTATTATTTCTCCAGTATGGGGCAGTCTAGCTAATAATTTCATAAGAACTCCTTTAGCTTGATTTATTTTATTATGCTATTTCAGATTTTTCTTCTCTTGAAATTTCTTCTATTTTTTCTTTAGTTTCTACAACTATTGAATCAATATCTTCTTTATATTCTTTTATTTTTCCTTCGACATTGTCTTTTTTTACAATTTCTTTAAGTTCTTCAGATTTTAATGAAATTCTGCTGACTATATCCTTCACATCATTAATATAATTATTTAAGGCAGGTGTGATTTCTTCTTTTAAAATTTTTGTAGCTTCTGTTAGATTGTTAGTAAGTTCAGCTCCCTTGTCTTTAATAGCAAAGGCACTGTCTTTAATAGCCACACTGTCGTTAACTAGTTGCTTACCGTATTCTACCGTATCATTTACCTTGTTATTTAATTTTTCTATATTTTCTTTGGTAACTCTTTCCAAGTCATTTTTCAGGTGTTCAGCAGATTCTGCTATACCATTTTCTTTTGTATAGTTCCACATACATTTTGTATAAGATATAGAATTATTAGCCTTTTCTTTTAAAATTTCTTTATGTTCTTCAGCTTTTTTTGGATTATCTAGATAGTACTTAACAGCATAGGCTCCAGCACCTAGTAATAGTAATTTTGATATTTTTACCACAATAAATTCCTCGTTTCATCTTTATTAAGTTAATTTATTATAACACACTTACTTAAAAAATAGTATAAAATAACATATAAAAAAATTTGGAAAATAATTTTTATTTTTTCTTAATATTTTTAAATTGTGTTATAATTATATAGATTAATATTTTTTAGAAATTTTTGAAAGGAGGCAGTATGTATAGAGATAATATAAAACCTAAAAAGGGCGATATTGTAAAAATTATTGCATATAAACATAATGGTTCTATTCACAGAATTTGGCATAAAAATACCGTATTAGAAGCTAGTGAAAAATTTGTGATACTAGCTAACCATAAAACATCTGTAACAGAAAGTGATAATCGTACTTGGGTTACTAAAGAAACAGCCTTTGTTTATTTTCATATAGATTGTTGGTTCAATATAGTTTGTATGCTTAGGGAAGATGGGATACACTACTACTGCAATTTGAGTTCACCATTCGCATCAGATGTAGACGGTATTAAATATATTGATTATGACTTGGATATTAAGAGATATCCTGACGGCAAGTATTTTTTATTAGATGAAGATGAATATAACTTACATAAACTTCAGCATAATTATGGGGAAAATATAGACAAGATATTACGATATAACGTCAATAAATTAAAACATTGGATTGACTACGACTTGGGACCTTTTTCTAAAGAATTTATCCATGTATGGACTGAAAATTATGAAAATATGAAAAAGCAGGTTTACTAATATGTTGCTAGGAAAGTTTACAGTAATAACTAGAAAAGATAAAATTTCAGAAGAAATAGCTTTGAAACTAAAAAATTTTTTATTAAAAAATAAGATGCAAGAAGATGAAACAAGTCCTGAATATATTTTTGTAGTCGGTGGCGATGGTACGGTATTAAAGGCTTTTAGAAAATACCTAGATATAATTAACAAGGTTAAATTTTTATCTATCCACACAGGACATTTAGGATTTTATACAGACTATCAAGCAAAGGACTATGAAAAAATTTTTGACGATATGCTCTCAAAAGAACCAAAAATTGAAAGTTATCCTCTTGTGGCAGTGGAAGCCTATTGTAAAAGTGGTAATTTATTAACGAAGAGTTACGCCCTAAATGAAATAACCTTAAATAATTCTTTGGGGACTACCTACATTGCAGAATTACTTATTGACGGCGAACATTTTGAAAATTTTCGAGGCGATGGAATTTGCATAAGTAGCCCAACAGGCTCAACAGCCTATAATAAAAGTTTAGCTGGAGCGGTTATTCACCCAGGGCTTGACGTTTTTCAAGTAACTGAAATAGCGGCATTAAATAATTTAGTGTATAGAACTTTAGGTAATTCTATGATTTTATCAAAAGATGAAAAACTTACTATTAAACCAAAGAAACAAGACAATAATCACAGATTAAGCATTGACCAATCTTTTTATAGCTATGACTCCCTATCTAAAATAGAAGTAACCCTATCGAAAACACGCAAAATTTCATTTATCAGATATAATCAAGTGAGTTTTTGGCAAAGGGTTAAGAGGTCGTTTATCGGTGAATAATTTAACTTTAAGATATGTGGTTAAAAAAGAAGAGATTTTACGAGATTTCCTACTAAGTAAAAATATTTCTAAAAAAACTCTTATTAGAATTAAATTTGATAAAGACGGCAGTATTAAGGTTAATAATAAAGAAGAAAATGTTAGATATAAACTTTTACTAGGAGATGTGGTTGAAATTACATTACCTAGTGAAAGTTTTTCTAGTCATATCCGCTACTTTTTTGATAAAATAAATATTTTATATGAAGATGAATATATTTTAATAGTAGAAAAAGGAGCAGACCTCCCCACAATTCCGTCAAGAAACTCCTCGGATAAAAGTTTATTAGAACAGATAAATGGGTATTTTGTAAAAAATAATTTTTCGACGATTCCACACATAGTTACTAGACTTGATAAAAATACAAGTGGTTTAGTTCTAATAGCAAAACACAGGCATATTCACTCCTTACTTAGCAAAATAGATATTGATAAATACTATCTGGCTTTGCTACATGGCAATAGCCCCAAAGAATTAATCATAGAAAAAAATATTGCTTGTGCAAGTAATAGCATTATAGAAAGAATAATAAGTCCTGATGGAGAATATGCAAAGACTTCTTTAGAAAGATTAGCCTATAATGAAAAATTTGATTTTACTTTGGTAAAATTCAAATTATATACAGGTAGAACACATCAAATAAGAGTTCACTCTAAGAGTATAGGACATTCACTTCTGGGAGATGAATTATATGGCGGTAAAAAAGACCTGATTAAAAGGCAGGCGCTACATTGTCATAATTTAATTTTCAATCACCCCATAACCAATAAAAAAATTAATATTAAAAGTGAATTAACTTATGATATGGCTTGCTTAATAAAAAACGTCAAATAAAAATTTGACGTTTTTTATTTTGCTCTAACTTAATTTTGTTAGATGTAATTTTTTGTAGTTAAATTTTAGTCTGCAACTTAATTTTTAAAATTTAGTAGAAATTATTTAAGAAAAATTATTTTTGTAATACTTAAATTTTATATGGCAAATTAGTCTAAGGAATTTTTATACAAATATTTAAAGGATATTATTTTTAATTTCCTTGAAACAAACTAATTTTTAAAAATTTCTTTTAATAAGACTTAAAAATATTTTTATTCTATTTATAATAAATTCATAAAAATAAGTCTAAGTTTATCATTTTAAAAAATTATTTCAATCAAGAGATTTTTATCCAATTTAATTTTTTATGAATTTAAGTAACCTTATTAAATTTTAAAAAAATAATCTCAATATATGATTTTAATTTCAAAAAAATTTATAAAAAATATTACTTCAAATAAATTTAAAATAAATTATTTTTTAATACAGGCTACTGTAAATAAGTAAAATATAGTTTTTAAAATAAAAGTCAAAAAAAATCAAAAAATTAATTTTTATCTATTGACTTTTTTTGACTATAATGTTAATATTTTAAATATGAATTAGCACTCATTGATTTAAAGTGCTAATTTATGAAGATAAGAAGGTGATTACTATGCTATTAGATAGGCAGATACTTATTCTTCAAACCATAGTAGAAAATTTTATTACTACCAATCAACCAATAGGTTCAAAACATATTTCAAAAGATATGAAATTCTCTTCTGCAACTATCCGTAATGATATGAGCAAGCTAGAAAAAGAGGGATTTATAATGAAGACTCACACGTCTTCTGGTAGGATACCATCAGAAAAAGGTTACAGGTATTATGTTGATTATATAAATACTGAGTATAAGCTAACAGACAAGGATAATAGTGTATTAAATTCTATTTTGACAGAAGATATTTATTCTGAAAAAAATTTTTTAGAAAAAAATGCAATAGTCTTATCCGATTTGACAGATTGTACTGCAGTTATATTAGCACCAACAAAAACCGACAAACGTATAAATAAAATAGAAGTTATTTTATTAAGTAGTAAGAGTATTTTAGTTATTTTAATTACGAATACTGGCGAAGTTCATCAACAAAATTATAAGATGCAGGCAGATTTTACGTCTGAAGAAATAGAAGAAGTTAATAAAATTTTAAAGACTTATTTTTACGATGTAGAAATGGCACAAGCCCATATATTATTGCACAGGGAATTAGAAAAATATTTAAAAGAGTGTGTTAATAATTATGACATGATAGTTATTGCTTTGAATAGGCTACTAAGTAATAAGATGAAAAAAACTATTGCACTTGGTGGGAAATACAATCTACTAAAACAACCTGATATAGATGATTTAGATAAATTAAAAGAGGTAGTTAGTCTTTTGGAAGATGATAAAATTATTGATTTAATAGATGAAAATGTTAAGTACAGAGAAACATCAATTAAAATCGGTAATGAACTTTCACTGGATAAAATTACTGATTTGTCATTGGTATCAAGTACATTTTCTAGCGACAAAGGAGAAGGGGTAATTGCTGTTTTTGGTCCAAAAAGAATGAATTACAAAAAGGTTATGACACTTATTAATTGTGTTAAAGATAACTTAAATAATAATTTAAAGTAATAGGAGGTAGAAATGACTACTGAAAAAAATGAAGAATTAAAAGAAGAAATTTTAGCAGAAACAGAAAATTCTGAAGAAATAAAAGACTTAGAAACTTTGGACGGAGTAGAAACTTCAGAAGAAGAAATAGAGGAGAGTGTAGAGCAAATTTTAGAAGCTAAGGTTTTAAAATTAGAAGAAGAAGTTAAATCTTCAGAAGATAAATATTTAAGACTTTATGCAGAATTTGAAAACTTTAAAAAAAGAAAAAACCAAGAAATAGAAACTAACAACAAGTATAAAAGTCAGAAATTAATATCAGAAATACTACCTAGCCTTGATAATTTAGAACGTGCATTGGCAAGTACTCAGGAAACTGAAGCCAATTCAGGATTATTAAAAGGAGTACAGATGGTATATGAAGGTTTGCAAAAGGCCTTATCTTCAGAAGGTGTCGAATTAATAGAAGCAACTGGAAAAGAGTTTGACCCTAATTTCCATCAGGCAGTAATGCAGGATAGTGATAGTCAAAAAGAAGAGGGAATTGTATTAGAAACATTCCAAAAAGGCTATAAGTTAAAAGATAGAGTTATTAGACCAGCCATGGTTAAGGTAAGCTCTTAATATAAAATTAAAATAATAAGTTATAAAATTACATTTATAAAAATATAGAATTAAAATTTTGGAGGAAAAAATAAATGTCAAAAATAATAGGAATAGACTTAGGAACAACAAATTCATGTGTATCAGTATTAGAGGGAGGAGAAGCTAAAGTTATCCCAAATCCAGAAGGTAACAGAACAACTCCTTCAGTAGTATCCTTTAAGGGTGAAGAAATTCAAGTTGGTGAAGTTGCAAAACGCCAAGCTATCACTAACCCTAATACTGTAATTTCAATAAAACGTCATATGGGAACAGATTATAAAGAAAAAGTAAACGGAAAAGAATATTCTCCTCAAGAAATATCAGCAATGATTTTACAAAACTTAAAAGCAACTGCTGAAAGTTATTTAGGAGAAAAAGTTACTAAGGCTGTAATTACAGTACCAGCTTACTTTAATGACTCACAACGTCAAGCAACAAAAGATGCAGGGAAAATTGCTGGTTTAGAAGTAGAAAGAATAATTAACGAACCAACAGCCGCAGCTCTTGCCTACGGTTTAGAAAAAACTGATGTTGACCAAAAAGTTCTTGTTTTCGACTTAGGGGGTGGAACATTTGACGTTTCTATTCTTGAATTAGGTGATGGAGTATTTGAAGTTCTAGCTACATCAGGAGATAATTTACTAGGTGGAGATGACTTTGACCAAGCTATAATTGATTATCTTGTAGCAGAATTTAAAAAAGAACAAGGACTAGATTTATCTAAGGATAAAATGGCTATGCAACGTCTAAAAGATGCTGCTGAAAAAGCTAAAAAAGATTTATCAGGAGTTACTTCTACACAAATTTCATTACCATTTATTTCAGCAGGAGAAAATGGACCAGTTCACTTAGAAAATACTCTATCTCGTGCAAAATTTGATGAATTAACTCATTCATTAGTAGAAAGAACTTTAGTTCCTACCCGTCAAGCTCTTAAAGATGCTGGACTTAATCCGAGTGAAATTAACCAAGTAATCTTAGTAGGCGGTTCAACTCGTATTCCAGCTGTGCAAGAAGCAGTTAAAAAAGAAATGGGTAAAGAACCTCACAAGGGAGTTAATCCAGATGAAGTAGTTGCGATGGGTGCAGCTATTCAAGGTGGAGTTATAACTGGAGATGTAAAAGATGTAGTATTACTAGATGTTACACCATTATCACTAGGTATTGAAACAATGGGTTCAGTAATGACAGTATTAATACCGAGAAATACAACTATACCTACATCCAAATCACAAGTATTCTCCACTGCAGCAGATAATCAACCAGCAGTAGATATTCACGTGCTACAAGGTGAAAGACCAATGGCATCTGATAATAAAACTCTTGGAAGATTCCAATTATCTGATATACCGCCAGCGCCTCGTGGAGTACCTCAAATAGAAGTAACATTTGATATTGACAAAAATGGTATCGTAAATGTAACGGCTAAAGATTTAGGAACACAAAAACAACAAAAAATTACTATCGAATCTAGTTCATCACTAACAGATGAAGATATAGACAGAATGGTTAAAGAAGCAGAAGCAAATGCAGAAGCTGACGCAAAACGTAAAGAAGAAGCTGACCTTCGTAATGAAGCAGACCAATTAAGTTTCCAAGCTGACAAAGCACTAGAAGATGGTAAAGATAAAGTTGACCAAAGTTTCTTAGATAGAATCAAAGAAAAAAATGATGTCTTAAAAGAAGCTATTAAAAATAATGATTTAGAAGCTATGAAGTCAGCTAAAGATGAACTTAGCAAGGCAGTTCAAGAAATGACAATGAAACTTTACGAACAAGCAAATGCAGCACAACAAGCGGCTGCTGCTGGAGCAGATCAAAATTCTTCATCAGCTAATAACAATGACGATGTAGTAGATGCTGATTTCACAGAGAAAAAATAAATATAGTTTTAAATAAAATATGACTAAATATTAAGTATCTTATTTCAAAACGACTAAAAATATTTTAATAAAAATTTTCTAGCAATAGATGCTTTATAAAAAATTAGTTGAAAATTATTTTATAAAACTTTTAAAATATTTTGATAACAATAAGGGGAGCAGGCTACAACCTACTCCCTTATATAAGTATAACAGAGGTAGATAATGGCAAAAAGAGATTATTATGAGGTGTTAGGCATAAGCAAAGGAGCTAGCGACCAAGAAATAAAAAAAGCATATAGAAAATTGTCAAAACAATACCATCCAGACATAAACAAAGAAGCAGGTGCTGACGCAAAATTTAAAGAAATTACGGAAGCCTATGAAGTATTAAGTGATGAAAATAAAAAAGTCCAATATGACCAATTCGGTCATGCAGCCTTTGAACAAGGTGGTGCAGGATTTGGTGGTGGATTTGGAGGATTTTCTGGTGGTTTTTCTGGGGCAGATTTTGATGATTTAGGAGATATATTCTCTAGTTTCTTTGGTGGTTCTGCACGTAGAAGAAATCCTAACGCACCACGTCAGGGGGAAGACTTGTTACACAGGATGAATATTAGTTTTAAAGATTCTGTATTTGGAATTAAAAAAATTATCAAACTGCGTAAAGATGTAGAGTGCGACTATTGTCATGGAAGTGGGGCAAAAGATTCTTCTAGTGTAGAAACTTGTCGAAACTGTCACGGAAGTGGAGTTGAAACTTATGTTCAACAAAGTGTTTTTGGACAAGTGCAAAGTCAAAGAACATGTTCATACTGTAAGGGAAGCGGAAAAATAGTTAAAGATAAATGTTCTCATTGCTTTGGTAAAGGACACAACAATAAAGAAGTAGAATATGAAGTAGATATACCAGCAGGTATTAAATCTGGACAAAGAGTTAGATTGCAAGGTAAGGGTGGACCAGGTGCTAATGGAGGACCAGCAGGAGATTTATTTATAGAAGTAATAGTCCCTGAAGATAGCTATTTCTACAGAGAAGGTGATGATATTTATACAGAGTTAGAACTTTCTCCAGCCCAAGCAGCACTTGGAGCAAAAATAGATGTTCGTACCCTAACAGGAGAAATTGAACTGAATATTCCAGCAGGAACACAACATGGCAGAAAATTCAAGTTAGCTGGTAAGGGTGTTAATAATGTTATGGGCTATGGAACAGGCGACCACTACATAATCACAACAATAAAAATTCCTAAAGATTTAAGCAACAAAGAGCGTGAACTTTATGAAGAATTAGCTAAAATTCGTGGAGAAAAACATTCTTCGCAAGAAGGATTTTTTGAAAAAGCTAAAAGAAAAATAAATGAAGCCTTAGATGATTTGTAATAAAATTATAAATTAAGACTGACTTTAAAAATATAAAATAATTATTTTATATTATAAGTTTTACTAGGTTAAAAATAAAAGACAACTGCAAAGTTGTCTTTTTTATATTTAAAATTGCTAAAGTAATTAATATATAATATTTATTAAAAATAAAAATAAATATTTCAAACTTTTCATTTTAAAAAGCCTATTATATCAACATTTTGATAAATCAAAATATTTTATCATCAATTTTTTTCATCAACGCACTTGCCAAAGAGGCAACAAAAACTAAGTATTTTATAAATGGTTAATGATAAAAAATTTCAAATTAATAACTTTATAAATAACTACTGATAAAAATTTTTTAAATTAATAATTTTATAATAATTAAAAAATAATACTAATTACTTCTATATAAAATAAAAAAGTCAAGCTAGTAAAGTCTTGACTTTTATTTTATTCTTTTATCTAAATCATAACATAGACTAGAAAATTTTATTTTTCTAAGAGAATTTTCAAAGTCTATTTGAATTTCATTAAAGACAGGATTGATAACATCTTTGACATTTGCTCCGACAGGGCAGTCTGTGTTTACATTGTCGTGGCTTAGAAATAATTTTTTATTATCATCTTCAATAGCTAAAAATATATCTAATAGACTAATATCCTCAATATTTTTAATAATTTTCGCTCCACCAACACCTGTTTCTACAGAAATTATGCCAGATTTTTTAAGTTTTCCTAAAATATTTCTTATAATTACAGGATTTGTTGTTAAAGATTCTGCGATATAAGTAGATGTTACCTTGTCTACATTTTGAAATTTATAAATTGTAAGTAATATATGTAATGTTATTGTTAATTTTGAAGAAAATTGCATATAAATCTCCTTTGTAGATACATTATAGCATAAAAAATATTTTTTTAAAAATATTAGTTGTAACTATTGACATTACAACCTTAAAATGATAAACTTTAGTTGTAACAAAAAAAATTACAACTAAAAATTAAATTTAAGGAGAATTAAAATGAAAGTAGCAGTATTAAGTTCAAATGGAAAAGTAGGAAGTCTAGTAGTAGATGAATTTTTATCTCGTGGTCATGAGGTAACAGGTTTTAGTCGTTCTGAAAATAAATCTAATGTAAAGAATTTTATTAAAAAAGATATTTTTGATTTAACAAAAGAAGATTTAGCAGGTTATGATGTTGTTGTTGATGCTTTTGGAGTTTGGACAGAAGAAGAATTTCCATTATTTACAAAAGTAACAAATCATTTATCAGAAATATTAGCTGGTAGTTCAGTAAAATTATTAATAGTTGGTGGAGCAGGTAGTCTTTATGTTGATTCAGACCATAAAGTTCAGTTATTAGACACTCCAGATTTTCCAGCTGAATTTTATCCGTTAGCAAAAGCAATGACAGATGCTTTAGCAGTGCAAAGAACTAAAAATGATGTAGACTGGGTATTTATTTCACCAGCTGCTGATTTTGTAGAAGATGGTGAGAAAACTGGACAATATATTATAGCTGGTGAAGTATTTACTGTAAATGAAAAAGGAGAAAGTATAATTTCTTATGCAGATTACGCAGCAGCCTTAGTTGATATAGCAGAAAGTGGTAAATATTCTAAAGAAAGAATTAGTTTATTAGGAAAATAAAAAGAGTAGGAAAAATTGAATTGTTTTAAAGAGTTGGATATAAAAAATCCAACTCTTGAATTTTAATTCAGTAATTCCTACTTTTTTTATAAATTTTTTGTTATTTTTTCTTGGATAATAGCAAATTCTTCTGGGCTAACTTTTTGTGGTGGCCATTTAACTTCTAAGTTATCAAAATTATTTTCTTTGTCTTTATATCTTGGTACTACGTGGAAGTGTAGGTGAAAAACACTTTGTCCTGCATATTCTTCATTGTTTTGGAAGATATTAACGCCGTCAGCGCCAAAACTTTCTTTTACTGCATTGGCAATTTTTGGCAATACTCTTCCTATGTGGGCAGCAGTTTCACTATCACAGTCAAAAATATTTCTACTATGTTTTTTTGGTATGATTAATGTATGCCCCTTAGTTATTGGGAAAACATCTAAAAATGAATATACATACTCATCTTCATAAATTTTGTAACTTGGTATTTCCTTATCTAATATTTTTTCAAAAATAGTTTTTTCCATAATTCTCTCCTATTAATCTAATTTTTCTAATGTTTTAGTTAGTAATTGTTTTAGATTACCACTAATTTTTTGGGCTGTTTTTAAAACGTGTTCGTGGTCGTGTTTGCGTTCTTGTATTCCAGTTGCCATATTTGTAGCACAAGCAAGAACTGCAACTGGTAATTGTGCATGATTAGCAGCTATAACTTCTGGTACAGTTGACATACCAACTAAATCACAACCCATGGTTTTGAATGCTTGAATTTCTGCACGAGTTTCAAAGTATGGGCCCATGAAAAATCCGTAAGTACCATGATGTAAAGTTATATTTAATTCTTCAGCAGATTTACTTAGAGTTTCTACAAGTTTTGGATTAAATGGAGTAGTCATATCAACAAATCTTTGTCCAAGTCTGTCATCATTTGCTCCAATAAGTGGATTGTCTGTTACTAGGGATATAAAATCATCTAGGCAAACTATATCACCTTCAGAATAATTTGTATTTATAGCACCGCAGGCATTTGTTATGAATAGCCCTTTAATGTTCATAAATTTTACAACATAAGTCATAAAGGCAACATCTTTCATGCTGTGTCCCTCGTAGTAGTGTAGTCTACCATTAAGAACCATAACAGTTTTTCCAGCAACATTACCAAAAGTAAGTTTGTTTGCGTGTCCCTTAACATGACTTGATTTATTATTTCCTGGGAAGTTTGGAATGTCAGCGTAACTTAGTTCTTTTTGATTATCAAGTTCTAAAGAAATACCACTTCCTAAAACTACTGCATAATCAATTTTTTCTCCGTAAAAATCAGAAATAAATTTTGCAGTTTCGATAATTTTATCGTAATAAGTCATAAATTTCTCCTTAGTAGTTTAGTTTATATAGTAATTATAGCAAAAAAACTTTTAAAAATAAATTAAGTATATATAATTATGATTTTTTATTTTATAAATTTTTTTAATTTTTATTAAACTTGATAAAAATATACAATAAAATTATGTAAGGTAAATTAAATTAATAGGGGATTATTTATTATTTTTATATTAAGATAAACTGTTTTATTATTTTATTAATAAGGATAAAAACAGTTTCTGAAAAACGCTTGTACTCCCCAAAAAATTGTACTATATTTTATATATAAAAAATTAATGAAGGTAGATTTATTTTCATCAATAAAATAATTTCAGTGCTAGCTGTGCTGCTATCAGTAATATTAATATTCACAGCTTGCTCTTCTAAAAAGGGACATCATCTTCTAATAAAGATGAACTTAAAATAGGAGTGGTAACTGGAGAAGGTGGAATAAAATCAATAACCCTTATTAACAAGGGTTCTTTTTTTATTTTTAAAATCGTAAAAATTAGCGAAAAATAATAAAACTATAAAAAATTTTTTAAAAGTTAAAAGTATATAAATAAAGTCTTATATGATTTATATAGTTGCTATATTTTTAATTTTAAAGTAAGAGGATTTTATATATTAGATTAGAATAAATTATAAATATTACAGATTTAAAAATTATTTTTGAATATGATTACAAGACATAAAAAATATAATTTAGAAATATTGATATTTAAATATATTTATGTTATCATTCTTATATAAAATCACTCAAAGGAGAAAACTTTATTATGAAAAAAATAATTTCAATTTTAGCAGTAGCCCTGTCTGTTGCCTTAGTTTTTGTTGGTTGTTCATCTAAGTCTTCAAAAACTTCAACATCAACAAACTCAGGACTAAAAGTTGCTGTAGTAACTGACTCAGGTGGAGCAAAAGATAAGTCTTTTAACCAGAGTAATGTTGAAACAGTAGAAAAATGGACTAAGAGCAATGGTGCTACGGCTCAACAACCTATTGAAACTAAGAGCCAAGATAAAATAATTCCTAACTTAGAAACAGCATCAAAAGTTTCTGATGTAGTATCAATAGCTGGTTTCTATTTCGAAAAAACTTTACCAGAAGTTGCTAAAAAATTCCCTGATAAAAAATATATTTTATTAGATGCGGTGGTTGACCAACCAAACGTTGCATCATTTACTTTTCAAGAGAATGAAGCAGGCTACTTAGTTGGATATGCCGCAGCTTTAAAATCTAAAACTGGGAAAGTTGGGTTTATTGGTGGAACAAAAATTCCTCCAGTAATTAAATTTGGAGTTGGGTTTGTTCAAGGAGCTAAAGCAGCAAATCCAAACATTGAAGTATTCTATCAATACAGCGGTACATTCGATGATACAAATAAAGGTAAAACTTTAGCAGCAACAATGTACGACCAAGGAGCAGATATTATCTTTGCTGCGGCTGGTGGTGCTGGAAGTGGTGTAATTAAAGAAGCTCAAGAAAGAGCTATTAATGATATAAAAGAAAGTGGCGAAGTTAAACATTGGGTAATAGGTGTTGATAAAGACCAATACGAAGACGGGGTATTCAAAGCTAAAGATAAAGAGGGTAAAGAAGTAACTAAATCAGTTATTTTAACTTCAGCAGTTAAACGTATAGACTTAGCTGTTGTAAAAGCTCTTGATTCAGTTAAAGCTGGAACTTTCAAAGGCGGAGCAAGTAACACACAAGTTCTTACAATTAAAGATGATGGAGTAGGGCTTCCTGAGAAAAACCCTAACTTAAGTGATGATGTAGTAGCTAAAGTAAAAAAAGTAATTGAAGAATTAAAATCTGGTTCTGTAAAAATTGCAACAATTGGGGATGAACTACCAAACAAAGATAAAGTAAACGGAGAAGTATAATACTTCTAAAATATAGCAAAAACAGCTTGGGAATTTTCCAAGCTGTTTTTTATTTATATAAAAAATAAAACAACTATAATTTTTTAAAAGTAATAAAATATTGACAATTATAAGAAAAAACGTGTACATTTAGCCTAAAATATATTATAATTATAGAGTATAGAAAATAAGAGAGGTATTTATATGTATGCAATAGAAATGCTAAGCATAACTAAAAAGTTTGGTGACTTCTACGCAAATAAAGATATAACTATTCAGGTAAAGAAGAATGAAATACACGCACTCTTAGGAGAAAATGGTGCAGGTAAATCAACCCTTATGTCTGTACTTTTTGGAATGTATCACCAAGAAGAAGGAGTTATAAAATTAAATGGAAAAGAAGTTAATATAAAAGACCCAAAACATGCTAACGAATTAGGTATAGGTATGGTTCATCAGCACTTTAAATTAATAAAAAATTTCACGGTAGCTGAAAATATAATTTTAGGTATGGAAGAAGTAAAAGGTGGTAAAATAGACATAGAAACTGCCTCTAAAAAAATTCATGACCTTTCAATAAAATATGGTTTGGAAGTTAATCCAAAAGCTCTGGTTAGTGATATTACAGTCGGTATGCAACAAAGGGTAGAAATTTTAAAAATGTTATATCGTAACGCTGATATATTAATATTTGACGAACCCACTGCTGTTTTGACACCTGCTGAAATCGAAGAATTTTTAACTATTCTTAAAAACTTAAAAGCAGAAGGTAAAACTATTCTTTTAATAACTCATAAATTAAATGAAATAATGGCAGTTGCTGATAGATGTAGTATTATTCGACGTGGAGAATATTTTGGAACTGTGGAGATAGCAGAAACTACAAAAGAAAAATTAGCAAGTCTAATGATAGGTAAAGACCTAGAAATTATTAATTATGAACGCTCAATAGATGGAGTAAAAAAAATATTAGAAGTTAAAGGAGTTTTTGCTGATTCTGAAGAGAAAAAAAATATTTTACACGACCTTAACCTAGATATTCGTGAAAAAGAAATTTTAGGTATAGCAGGGATTGATGGTAATGGGCAACAACAATTTGTAGAAGTGTTGAATGCCTTGCTAAAAACTACAAATGGCGAAATAATTTTTGAAGGTAAAGAGATTTCAAAAATTTCTACTGCAAAACGTAAAGAATTAGGCTTAGAAATAATAGCAGAAGATAGACACAAAGACGGTTTAGTACTTGATTTTAGCATAGAAGAAAATGCAGTTTTAGAAGACTACTACACAGCTAAGTATTCAAATAAAGGATTTTTAAGAAAAGCTACCATATCAAAATTTGCAAAAGAACTTTGTGAAAAATATGACGTGCGTAAAGCAGGTGGCGAAAAAATTTCAGCTCGTAGCATGAGTGGTGGTAATCAACAAAAACTTATAATAGGTCGTGCTTTAGAGTTAGAACCTAAATTATTGGTAACTACTCAACCAACTAGGGGGCTTGATGTGGGGGCTATTAACAGCATTCATAAAATGTTAATTTCTTATCGTGATAAGGGAAATTCTGTATTGTTAATTTCTTACGACTTGGACGAAATATTGACATTATCTGACAGAATAGCTGTTATTTATAATGGAAATATTATTGATGTTCTTGGTAATGATGAGAATGTAACTAAAGAACAGCTAGGTTTATTAATGGCTGGTGTGAAGAAGTAGGAAGGGGAAATTATGTTTAAAAAAGTTTTAATTAATGCAATACTACCTATTTTTGCTTCATTTTTATTAGGAGCTATAATTATCAGCATGATAGGGGCAGAACCCGTTGCTGTTATGGAAGTAATCGGTAGCGTATTTATAGACCAATCTAGCATATCAGAAATATTAGTATCTACTATTCCCCTTATATGTACTGGTTTATCTATTGCTTTTGCCTTTAGAACAGGTATGTTTAATATTGGGGCAGAAGGTCAGTTTATTATTGGTGGATTAGCTTCAGGTTTTGTAGCTATAATGATGCAAGGGGCTAATTTTTATTTAGTTCTTTTATCTAGTGTTTTAGCAGGGATTTTTGCTGGTGGTTTTTGGGCGGCAATTGCTGGTTATTTAAAATCAAGATTTAATATTAGTGAAGTTGTAGTTACAATTATGCTAAACTACATAGCACTTTACTTTGTTCAATTTTTTGTGCCGAGATATATTCGTGGTACAAATGATGTTATTTCAAAAACTATAGAACATACAGATGGAACAGGTTATTTAGAAAATAGTTTTATATTCTCTATTTTTGGCAATAATCGCCTAGGAACAGATTTAATATTAGCCCTATTAAGTTTAGTAATCTTCTACATAGTTATGGAAAAAACAGTATTTGGTTATGAATTACGTTCAGTAGGTTATAATAAACACGCTTCAGAATTTGTAGGTATGAAAGTAAATAGAAATACAGTTTTATCTATGTTTATAGCAGGAGGTTTTGCTGGCTTAGGTGGAACTCTTTATAATTTAGGACCTGTTGGTCAAGTAGTTGTTGGTACTACATTCCAAGGTTATGGTTATATGGGTATAGCCGTTGCTCTTATCGGTGCCAATACAGCTCTAGGAGTATTACTAGGTTCATTATTATTTGGTTTCTTAGCAGTTCTTACACCTCTCTTAGCCTTTGTAGGAATACCAAAAGATATAGCTAATATTTTAATAGGGCTTATTGTTTTATTTGTAGCCGCAAAAGCCATGTTTGAATCTAAAGTTTTAAGTAAAATATTTAAGAAAAACAAAAAAACGAAAGGAGAAAAATAGATGGATACATTTTTATCGCTATTAGACTCTATGTTACAATATACAGCACCAATTCTTATTGCGGCCATAGGTGGTTTCTATTCTGAAAAAAGCGGGGTAGTAAATATAGCTTTAGATGGTTTTGTTATATTCGGAGCATTTATAGTATCGTTTTTTGCAACTAGCATATATGCAGGAGAACCAACAGTAACAGACCTTATAATATGTTTAATTCTAGCTACTATTGCTGGTGGCTTGATGTCTTTAGTCCATGCATTTATAAGTATTAATTTAAAGGCTGACCAAACAATTTCAGGGACAGCTATTAACTTAATAACTCCAGCCATAGCATTATTCTTGGTTAATCACTACAACGGAACTTACGAATTACTTTTAAAAACAGGTTTTCCTCGTCATACAATAGTAGGAAAGTTGACTGTTTATCCAACAATAATAATAGCTGTAATATTAGTAATAGTTACTTATTATGTAATATATAAACGTCCATTCGGTTTGCGTTTGCGTTCAGTAGGTGAAAATCCACAAGCAGCAGACTCTTTAGGGCTTAGCGTATATAAATATCGTTATATAGGTGTAGTTATTTCAGGTTCTTTAGCAGGCCTATCAGGTGGAATTATTGCAACTACATTTTCTCAAGGATTTAACTCTTCAATTACAGTTTATGGTTTTGGTTATTTAGCCTTAGCTGCACTTATTTTTGGCAAGTATAATCCTATAAGTGTAACCTTAGCAGCTCTATTCTTTGGAGGAACTAAAGTTTTCGCAGAAAAAGTTTCTATTTTAGCACCTAATTTGCCAGTTCCAGTTTCATTTTGGAATATGTTCCCATTCCTAGCAACTATTGTAGCATTGATTATTTTTTCTAAAAAATCATCAGCTCCAGAAGCTCTGGGTATTCCTTATGACAAGGGTCAAAGATAAAAATATAAAAATAAAAAGATTGTTAATAATTAGCAATTTTTTTATGTTAAATTATTATTGCGGAACTTTAGATATATTGTGAAATTTATAATAAAAAACTTGGAGAAAAAATTTCTTCAAGTTTTGTTTTTTATAAAATAATTTAATTGTAGTAGTAATAAGGGAGTAGTAAAAAATATTTTTTTCTTAGTAGTTAAAAATTCTTTTTGGGATATGGTAAGCATACCTTGCTCCTAGTTACAAATTATTTTTCAAAACATCAATAAGCATTGGTTTGGCTACATTATTACTAGCTTCTTCTCCCAGTAGATATTTTAATATTTCTAAACCAAATAGGAGGGCAACAGCCGGGCCTTGACTGGTAATAACATTTTCATCTAACACAACTGCTTTTGTGCTAGAGTAATTTTTGTAGTCAATATTTTTTTCAAAACCTGGATAGCAGGTAATATTTTTATTTTTAGTAATACCAGCTTCATTTAAAACTATGGGAGCTGCACAAATAGCGGCAACTAATTTTTTATTTGAATACATAGTTTTAAAAAATTCTATTAGTTTATTATTATTTTTTAAATATTCAGCTCCGGGTAAACCTCCTGGCACAACGATTGCATCATATTCTAAAATATTTTTTATTTCTGAAATTTTTTTATCAGCAGTTATTTTTACGCCATGCGAGCTTGTTACTTGATATTCTTCATTTGCAGATATTAAATCTACATGCAAACCTCCACGTCGCATAACATCTAGCGGAGCGATAAATTCTAATTCTTCACTTCCATTTTCTATAAATAAGGCCACTTTTTTCGTCATATTCTTCTCCTATAATTTTATTTTTTTGTACAATTTTCTACAAAGTTTGAAAATAATTTTTTTGCTTCTTCATTATCATTTATTAATAATATTTCTGGATGCCACTGAACAGCCATGATATATTGTTCTGGAATTTTTGATTCTACTGCTTCTATATAGCCGTCGCTACTAAAGGCTGTTGCGATTAAGTCTTGCCCCAAAGTTTTTATTGCTTGGTGGTGTAGGGTATTTACCAAAGTTGTCTTACCTAGTAATTTATAAAGTAAACTATCTTTTTCAATATTTACAGAATGGCTAGAAAATTTTGGGTGGGTTGTTTGTAGATGTTTGATTCTTGTTTTGTCAAGACTGTCTATGTCTTGGTGTAAATTTCCTCCCAAGGCCACATTTAAAATTTGCAAGCCTCGACATATTGCAAAAATCGGTTTTTGTAAAATTAATATTTCTTTTACTAACTCTATTTCAAATTCATCACGTGGTGGCAAAGTTTCTTTAAGGTTTGGAGAGGGTTCTTCACCGTAAAAAATAGGGCTAACATCATGACCACCCGATAAGACTAAACCATCTATTTCTTTGGCGTATTGTTTTGCTAATTTTTTATCTGTAATGGGTAGGAGAAATGGGCTTCCTCCTGCCTTGTAAATTCCCTCTATCGTTTCTAGGGGTGTATAGGCTATCTCTGTATAGCTTAATTCTTTTATTTGCTCATTTAGCTGACTTGTAACTATTCCAATAATTGGACGCATATCAATCTCCTTTTTATTTTGATAAAAAAGATACAAACTTAACAGCTTGTATCTTTTGAAATTATAACTTAAAGTTTATTTTTCTAACTCTAGTACTCCGTATTTACCGTCTTTACGCTTGTAAGCAACAGAAAATTCGCTAGTCTCTTCATCAAGGAATATAAAGAAATCATGTCCTATAAGTTCCATTTGTAAAATAGCTTCTTCTTTGTTCATTAAGTTGGCAGGAACTTTTTTAACTTTTACAAATTCTAATTTATCTTCTTCTGTAGCTTCTAACTCATTTGTTAGTAAGGCTTCAGATACAATTCCTTTTTCTTTACCTTTACGATTTATTCTTGTTTTATGTTTTCTCATTTGACGTTCTAACTTGTCAACTGCTATATCTACTGCTGCATAAAGGTCAGTATTTGTTTCTTCTGCACGAAGTGTAACTCCTTTTAAGGGAACTGTAATTTCAATTTTTTGATTACCGTTTTTATACACTTTAGCATTAGCATAAACATTTGCATCTAGTTCACTAGAGAAGTATTTTTCCAGTTTTGCAACTTTATTTTCTACATATTCTCTAATTGATGGAGTAATTTCTAGGTTTTCTCCTCTTACTTGATATCTTAACATAATTAAGCACTCCTTTCAAAAGTAGAAAACTACTTTTAAGGTCTTTTGACCCCATAATATTCTATATTTATATTATATCATTTTATGGAAACAATATCAATATTAATGAATGCAAAATTAGCTTGCTTTATAAATATTATTTTATCTTAATTAGAAATTTTTATTACTTTTGGCTAGGGTTAGAAATGAAATACTTATATGAGAATTAAAATTTTCAAGTTTCCTAGCTAGGGATAATAAAGTTTTGCCACTCGTAAAAATATCATCAATAATTAAAATTGATTTTACATTTTTTAAAAAATCTTTTTTATTATCCAGGATACTAACTTCATGAAAATTTCTTTTGCTGTGTATTTTAGCCTGCTTTGGACGATACTTTTCACTAAAAATTTCTGTATAATTAATTTTACAGATTTGACATATAAGGGCTACATGATTAAACCCCCTTATGGCCTCTCTAGTTTTATTGGTCGGAGCTAGAGTGATTAAATCAAAATTATTATTTTTTAAAAAATTTTTTAAGGGCAAGCTAAATTTTTTGGCCTGTTCAGTATGCCCAAAATATTTTATGTCATAAATTATTTCTTTTATATCCTCATAATTTGCAAGGTAGTAGTGAGTATAATTTATTTTATTAATTTTTACAGTTAAAATTTTTTTACATTCTTGGCAAATACTTTCTGAACTTTTAAAAATATTAGCAAATCCTATTTTATTTTTTATATTTTTTTCACAAAAATCACATTTCATAAATTTTCTACCTTATATTTAATTTTCTATATTTGGCTAAGGCGTTCATGTATTTTATTTCTTTTATTGCCGAAGTCATATTCTTAGTTTTTTTATCAGCAAAAAATATTATCTGCCCGCTTGTGTCATAATCTTTTCTGCCGACACGCCCAGCTATTTGAATAAGGGCTTCTTTGGTGAAGTGTATGTGGCTAGCGTCAAAGACTAAAACATCAAGATAGTCAAAGGTTACTCCACGTTCTAGTATGGTGGTAGTTATTAGGATATTAAATTTTTTATTATAAAAATTTTCAAGAATTTCATTACGTTTTTCTTCCTTGCTACTCACAAAAGGAAAATTTAATTTTTTAGCAAGTTCTTTACCTGTTTTTATATCCGCTACAAATATTAAAGCCCGTCTGCTAGTAGATTTTATCTCAGCTATAAAATTTTCTAGCCTATCTTTTTCACAAGAAATTTTGGGCAGGGGCAGGAGGTGTTTGTGGTAGCGAATAGGAATTTTAAAAATATCATCTACAAAATTTTTAATTTTTTTAGATGGGGTTGCTGATAAAAATATTATATTTGCCTTATCTATTAAGGATTTTTCAAGACCATATTCTAAGATGCTGTCGCTATTATAGGGGAAAGCGTCAACTTCATCAACAATTACTAAATCGAAAAATTTGTAGTATTTAGTAAGTTGATGAGTAGTCATTATATAAATAGAAGAAGAGAGTAAAATTTTTTCATCGCCATGCAAAATATTTATATCTAAAGCAAAATCCTTTTTTATTCTCAGAGCAAGTTCTTTTACAATATCCTTGCGTGGTATAGCTATGCAAACTTTTTTACCGAGCTTCAAACTATAAAATAAAGTTTCGTAGATAATTTCTGTTTTTCCAGCCCCACACACTGCCCAAACAAGAGAGTTTTTTCCTACTTTAATATTTTCTAATAATTTTTTAGAAGCCTTGTCTTGTTCAGAACTTAGAGATATATTTGGAAAGTTTAGACCACTATAATCAATTTTATTAGGATAGTTAATAATAAATTTAAAATTTATATTATCACTAATACCCAAGTGCAAACATTTTTTACAGTAGGTAACTTGGCTGAAACTATTTTGATAACTGAAAAAATCTTTTTTATTACCACATTGCAAGCACTTATTATTTTTTAGGGTAAGTATTTTTTGCACATACTGGCTAGCAACTAAATAATGAATTTTAACTTTTTTAACCAATAATTCCTGAATAGAAAATATTCTGCCATTATATTTTTCTAAAAAATCATAATCTATTTGAGCCTCAAAATTTTGATTTTTTAATTCTAAAAATAAGTTGTCAATTTGGCTATCAAAAAAATCAGATTCTAGGTACTCATTATAAACATCATCTAAAATTTTATTTTTAATTTTTTCGTCATAACTACTGTAATAAGCACTATAAAAAGCGTGAATAAACTCACTATATTCATCAAAATACATAAAACCACTTCCTCTAGCCCAATTATACAAAATAAAAAATATTTAGTAAAACAATTTTAGGTTAAATTATGGTTAAAAATAATATAATAGTATTAAATTCTACTATTAAATTCTACTATTAAATAGCTAGGCTTATTATATAATTATCTTGAGATAAATTGACCTAAAATCTAGTAAATAGTATAATGTTGTAAATTAAAATTATTAAAGAAAGGAGTTTTAGCTATGAAGAAAATTTTTATTTCAGTTTTTGTTTTGTCAGTTCTTTTATGTGCTAGTGATTTTTCAAATAAGAATGCAAAAGCACAAGAGGTAAATTTTTTAGAAGCTAGGGATATATTACCAAATCAACTTAAAGATATTGTTACTTTTCCCCTGTTTCAAAAAGAAGATAATCAGGCTAAGTCTCCTGAATTAATTAGTAATTTTGATGACGGACTTAGCAAACTAGAGTTAAATTTACAATTACCAACTTATGACAAGGATAGCTATAAATTTTTGGTAGTTTATAGTCTTGATGAAGAAAGCAAAAAAAAAGAAATTTTTAGGTATCAAGTTAATAATTCAGGGAATTTGTCAATTACCGATTCTAAGATTTTAGGTCTGATAAAAAATAATATGAGTCTAATGTTTAGGACAGAAAGTTTTAAAATTAAAAACAATAAGGTTGTTGAAAAATTATATTCTCAAGACAGCAAGTACTACTACACACCAAGAGAATATAATCTGACTATTAAAGAGGGCGACAAGCTAGTCTATAGTAATAACATTATTTTCTCCGACTATGAGGTTGAAGATAATAAAGTTAATTTAAAATTTTCAGACTTGAAAAAATATTCTGTTGACAGATATTTTTCTTATGAAGCAAGTCAAATTAAAATAGACGGAATAAAAACTATTCTTGATAATGACAAACTACAAATTCCACTTTTTGCTAAAGATATAGTAATAGACCTTAGCCGAGTAGAAAATCAGTGGGCAAAAGTAAAAATTACATATCCGAGTATTTTAAAAGAAAATAATAGGAATCTTTATATAAAAAAAGGTTCAAGATTTTCAGATTTCAAAATAAATAATAGTAGGGAGCTTATAGAAGTTAAAACAGATAATGAAAATTATTCCTTTTTGTCTTACCGTATCGGCAGTCTAGATTTTAGAAATTATGAGGGAGTAGTTAATGATGACATTTTAGTAAAAGCCATTTATAATACTAAAATAAAAGTTCAAAATGATGACTTAGAAAAAGAATTTACTCTTGCAACAGGAGATAAACTTAGCAAGTTAGACCTGTCTGATTTCCAAAAAGAAAATTATAATATAGAAAATTATACAGTGATAGACGCTGAAACCAAGGAAGAAAAAATAGCAACTAAGCTTGAGGATGTAGCAGTTGATAACAGTATTACTATAAAACCCAACTACAAAGAAAAAACATACAAGATAATGGTTCGCCAAGATGATTATAATAAACGTTTCGGCAGTGTCGATGCTAGCATTGAAAATAAGGATATAGAATGGAGTGCCACCAAACCAATAGGAGAACTTTTAGAAAAACTTAGGCCAAATATAAAAGCATCGGAGGGCTATGTTTTAGAATATCGTGTCAATAGAAAAAAATTAAATCCAGAAACTTTGATTAAAGAAGATATAACACTAGAAATATATTTCAAAAAAAATGAAGAAGACTGGGTTAATGTCAAGTTTGTTGGAGAAGGTATCGACAAATTTTTATCTGACGGCCAAGAAGTTTTAGCAGGCAGAAGAATTGACACTATAAACTTACCCAGCAGTCAAGGAAGTAGTAAAGAATTTTTAGGCTGGACTGCAAACCTTGATTATAAGATTGAAGTAGATGGAAAAATTTTAGTCAGAAACAAGGATTACATTTTAAAAAATATTGACCTAGCCCACGTTTTAACAAGCAAGGGACAAAATCTTATTTTTAATGCTCAATATTTAGAAACTTATAAAATTTCTCTTGAAACAAATGGGCAAGGAGAAATATTTGTTGCTAATCAAGATGGAAATGTGATTGACTGTAAACAAGGATTGAGTATAAAAAATATGTTGGCTGATAATAGGTTACTACTACTAGCAAATTCACATTTTAAATTTTCACATTTCACATCAACCCTACCTCTTACAGTTAAAAGCAAGGACGGGAGTAGCAGACTTGTAAAACTTGGAGAAAAAATTTCTTTACAAGAATTTGAAACTATCGTTCCAGATAAAAATTTAACATTCATAGCACATTTTGTACTAATCGGAGGTATAGAAGATAAGGATATTTTAAGCAATCATATATATACAGAAAATATTTTAAATTCAAGTTTTGAAAGAGATTATAGCAATCCAATATATAGGGCCTTAGGACCACTAAACTTTTTAAAATAAAAACTCTATTAGGAGATAACAATGGAAAATTATTTACAAAAAGCATTAGAGAATCAAGTTACTAATTATTTCATGTCGGTAGTTGATACAGTACTTGATTATAAAGATATGATGTTGGCTTACGATTGTGCCATTAAAGAAATTCGTACAAAGTTTGATATTCTAAATTCAGAATTTAAAATAAAACATCAACGTAATCCAATAAGCTCTATTCACTCTAGGTTAAAAAGTAATTCAAGCCTTATGGAAAAAATACGCCGTAGGGGAATCGCTACTGATGTAGATAGTATAGAAAAATATATTGAAGACATAGCAGGGGTTAGGGTAATTTGTAACTATATAGACGATATTTATAAAATAGCAGACTCATTAATTCGTCAGAATGATGTTGAACTCTTAACTCGTAAAGACTATATTTCAAATCCCAAACCAAATGGTTACAGAAGTTTGCACTTAATCGTAAAAATACCAGTTTTCTTTGCAGACACTACAAAAGAAGTCAAGGTAGAAGTACAAATCAGAACCATAGCAATGGATTTTTGGGCAACACTCGAACATCAAATGCGTTATAAAAAAACAGAACTCGATGAAGCGGACAATATAATTGAAGAATTAAGACAATGTGCAGAAAGCATTGCACAAACAGATATGAAAATGCAAAGCATAAGAGAATCAATTAATAATTTAAAAATAGAAAAAAGTCAAGAAGAAAAATTTATAGAAAAACTAAAAAAATTAGACATATCAATAATATAAGATTAGACAAAAGTCTAATCTTTTTATTAAGAAGTAATTAATAATATTTTAGTTAGATTAAAAACAAATTATATAAGAATTACATCATTTTTAAAATTTAAAAATTTTTATACTACTTAAATTATAAAAATATTAATAGTAAAAATGAAAATTATTTCTTAATACATATCTATTAAAAAATAAAATATTAAAAAAATTTCTGTATTTATCTTTAAAGAGAAAATGCATATTTGCTATAAAAATAAAAATTATAAATAGATATTTTTGAAATATAATTTTAAAATTTAATTTTATTTACTATATAGTAATGAAACAATAAAAAAGGAGTATTAAAATGAATAAAGAGGAATTAGAATTATTATATAGTAGCAAGGTTGGGGCAATAGAAAAATTTTTTGAAGATAAGACAAAAGATATTAATGAATATGTTTTTTATATATATGATTATGCTTTTATGGTAGACAATACTTATCAGACTGTAAAGAAAGTTTACAGGTAAGAAATAGAAAATTCTGACAATCCAGAGGCGATAAAAATTCCTGCATATTTTTTAATGGAGATGCAGAAACAATTGACGGTGAAATGTTTTAATATTAAAATTTAATATCTACTTTAAGGGTAAATTTTAATATTTTATTTAAGATTTATAATTTAAAATAAAACTAAAGTTTGATATTTATAATATTAAAATTATTAAGCAGTTAAAATAATAATTTAGATTTCTTGTAATAGGGTGAAAAATTTTATTTTTTATAATTAAGTCTAGCTTCATAAAATTTATATTTTTATAATCTTCAAGAAATAAAATTTAAAAAATTATTTCTAAAATATTAAAAATTTTTAAATTTAATTATTTTATATTTTTCCTAAGTTGCTGAAATTAAAAAAAACTCTTCAAAATTTTGGAGAGTTTTTATGTTCTTTTTACTGGTCGTTTTCTAACTGGTGCAAAGTATTTTTTGAATGCTTTTTTAATATCTTCTCTTGCTACAAAGAAAAGCAGAGCAAGTACTAGGGCTAGTACTGCACTTGCCGTTAGTGACCTAAAATCTAAGTAGTGGATATATATTAAACTTGGCAGGGTACTATAAAAACCTATTGTTGTACTTCTTGTTATAAATGATATTAGCAGGAATCCTAGAATTAATACGAATACTAAATTTGGCGACAGGGCTAAGAGTGTTCCAACAAATGTTGCAACCCCCTTACCTCCTTTTAAACCGAAGGCTATTGGCTTAATATGACCCAAGACTACAAGCAAGATACAGATTGCTATAATTTTTGCTTCTGCATTGAAAAGTTTTAACATAATAACTATTAAAAAACCTTTAAATATATCTACTGTTGCGACAAATAAAAATGCTTTTGGGCCAAGTATGCGACCTGCATTTCTTGCTCCTATATTACCAGAACCATATTGTGAAAAGTCTTCTTTATATAAAATAGAAATTATTTTTCCACCCAGAACATTTCCCAGTAAATAGGCAAAGATAAAATATATTATATTAATTATCATAAAATCCCCTCCTTAGTGTTAAAGAATTTTTTCTTAAATGCTGTAAAAATTTCTGTTAATAAAAGTAAAAATCCTAGCAGAAATGGTATAACATAATAAGACAGTCTGTAAATAAGTATCGATGCGGCTACTATTTCGTAACTGAAACCTAAGCGTGCTAAACCTACTAAAACTAAAATATCAAAAGTTCCAACCCCACCTGGTATCATGGTTATAAGACCTGCGATTGATGCAATAACTATTATTCCAATAATTCTAAGTTCCTTGTCAAGTACAAAATCCTCCTCGAATGTGTAGAGAATTAGTAAAACTAAGAAAGCTGCATATATCCATTCAAAAAAAGAAATAATAGCAAGTTTAATAGATAAAAATTTATCTGTTTTTATTTTAGGTTTTCTTAAATTTATAAATAGATAGATAGGTAAGAATAATGACATGCTTATTAAAAAATAATAGAGACTAATATTTTTTGAATACAAATCTTCACCTGGTAAAAAACCTAAAATTACTAAGATGGATAATAAACTTATACCTGACAACATAGATATAATTATCATGCCTATAGCTACTACTAATTTTTTATTATCCTTTGAATAGGGCTTATACATATAATAGCGTAAACCCGCTCCAATAAAACCGCCAAAACCTAAAATCATATTTAGGGAATTAGTCATAAAACTAATTTTAAAGATTCTTAGAGTCGATAAATTTTTGTGCATTGCTATTGCACGTAATACAAAAAAATCATACAGGGATAGTATTGCCATTCCAAATGTTCCTAGAAGAATAATTATTAAAAATTTTACCTCTCCCAAATCCAATATTAGACTTTTTACTTTTTCTAAATCTAGGGAAATAATTTCTTTTTTGAAGTAGGAATATATCATATAAAAAATAATTGAACCTACAAGTATTTGAATACACGCTTTTAGAATATTGGAATATTTATTTTTTTTATTAGTTTCCATTAAATATTCCTTATAATTAAATTTCCTTATTATGATAACATTTATTACTCTTTTTTTCAATCTTTCATAATTTTTGTAACAAAAAAGTAACCTAGCAAACTTAAATTTTTAAATTCACACTAAATATTATAAACACTAGATTTATTTGACTTTGGACTAGACATAATTTATAATAAAAAAATTAAAAATAAAATTTTAGGAGAAACAAATTAATGGCATTAACAGCAGGAATTGTAGGTTTACCAAATGTAGGAAAATCGACACTATTTAACGCAATTACAAAGGCAGGAGCATTGGCCGCCAACTATCCTTTTGCAACAATCGACCCCAATGTAGGAATTGTAGAAGTACCCGACCACAGACTAACAAAATTAACAGAACTTGTTACACCAAAAAAAACTGTACCAACTTCATTTGAATTTACTGATATTGCAGGAATAGTTAAGGGAGCATCAAAGGGAGAGGGACTAGGAAATAAGTTTCTTAGCCACATAAGAGAAGTTGATGCAATTTGTCAAGTTGTTCGTTGTTTTGAAGATGAAAATATAAGTCACGTTGCAGGTGGCGTAGACCCCATATACGATATAGAAGTAATAAATTTAGAATTAATTTTAGCTGATCTTGAGAGTGTTGAAAAACGTATCGGCCGTGTAGAAAAAATGGCTAAACAAAAAGACAAAGATGCTCTGCTAGAATTTGAAGTATTAAGTAAGGTAAGAGATATTTTAAAAGAAGAAAAACCAGCTAGATTATTAGAATTTGATAAGGAAGAAGAAAAAATAGCAAAAAATTTACATTTACTAACATTAAAACCTATGCTTTATGTTGCTAATGTGGGTGAAGATGACCTACTAGATATTGATAACAATAAATTTGTAAAATCTGTAAAAGAATTTGCCGCTGGTGAGGCTAGCCAAGTTATCGTTATTTGTGCAAAAATAGAAGAAGAAATTGCATCTTTAGAAGATGAAGAAAAGACAATGTTTTTAGAAGAATTAGGCATTGAAGAAAGTGGACTTGATAAACTAATAAAAGCCAGTTATTCTTTATTAGGGCTAGCAACTTATTTTACAGCTGGAGTACAAGAAGTTCGAGCTTGGACTTTTAAAAAAGGAATGCTAGCTCCAGAATGTGCAGGAATTATTCACTCAGACTTTGAGAGAGGCTTTATCCGTGCTGAAACTGTAAGCTATGATGATTTACTAGAATACGGTTCTATGGTAAAAGCAAAAGAAGCTGGTAAAGTTCGCCTTGAAGGAAAAGAATACGAAGTAAAAGACGGAGACATAATGTTATTTAGATTTAATGTTTAAAAATTTATTAGTTAAAAAGATTTTTTCTGTAATATTTACTAGAAAAATCACTAAAAAATATATTCTTAAAATTTTAAAATTTCTTTTTATAATAATAGCCCCTATCTAAGGCAACACAATTAACATCAAAATTAAATTTGTCCACAATATAGTCTAATAAGGACACATAAGGCAGACTATCGTCTACATTTCTGCTGGGTCTAATAAATAAGCTTACAATAAAATTGTGTTTACCATCCACGTAAGTCTGGGCTAAGTCTATAAATTCTTTTTTTTTATGAAACCATTCTAATGACAACTTTCTGGATTAGTCCTACTTTCTTTACTGCTTTTAGAGATAATTTTATGAGGCTAGTTAAAAAGTTTTTTTCAATAGATTCTCGTTGGCCCTTTGGGTGATTTTCTTT
The DNA here is from genome assembly GCF_018790995.1 of Gemella sp. zg-1178. Lineage (NCBI taxonomy): Bacteria > Bacillati > Bacillota > Bacilli > Caryophanales > Gemellaceae > Gemella > Gemella sp. zg-1178. The sequence goes on along the minus strand of NZ_JAHKEI010000011.1, from coordinate 20,370 downwards.
ATATGCATAGTTTTCTAGCCCCTTTTTCTTTTATCTATTATAGCTCTTTTAAGTGTCTTATCGTATCAGATATTGTAATCTAATTATTAGCCTGCCATGACTCCTCTACACCTGGCTAAGCCCTACTACTTAAGGCCTGATAAAAAAAGACTGTTGACACTTTAATTTGTCAACAGTCTCAACTTTCTATAAAATCATACAACTTTATAGAAATTATTATTTTCTTTTAAATAAGGATTTTAAAGAAAGAAATGGTACATTTTTGACGATTTTATCATTACCTAAATATTCACGCATAATTTTTAATGCTTTACCAGCATCTTTGACGACAAAGTTAAAACTACCATTTTTCTTAGTGTCAACGAAAAAACCGCGAATATAACGATTATTGAAGTAAAGTTGAGCTCTTACCTTATCAATTTCTTGCCACGGAATTTGCACAAAATCATTCGGATTTTTTTCATAATAAAACTCAATTGCTTTATCACCAATTAAAATGGAACCATTTTTAGCTGTAATGCCACTGTGAAAAGAATTTGCTTTTGTTTTAAAATCTACTTTTGTATTTTGTGATGCCACCATTTCATATTATCCCTTCAGTCCTATAAAATACCTACTAAATGTCCTAAGATACCCACAATAAATAATCCGAAGATGATAATAATTGGGTTTACTTTTTTCTTCAATAACCACATACATAAGAAAGTTAATAATAAGGCTGCAAAACCTGGAACTAACTGATTCAAGTTATCTTGTAATGTTGTTACTTTTTCTGGAGAAATTGCTTTTCCACTTGCCACTTCTCCTAAAATTCGTTGTAATTGCTCACTAGAAACGTTACCTTCTGGGAAATTCACATATGCTCCTTCAGATAATGTTACTTTTGATATTACCGTTGGGAAGTTAATAGACGTCCAACGTTGTACTAAAATCCCCATAACAAACATCCCTAAAATAGATGCTCCTTTTGTAATAGTTTGCAATAAGCCACCAGATAAATCTTTTGTGATTTCTGAACCTTGCTTATATCCAAATTCTTGTGTATACCATAAGAATGATACACGAATAACATTCCATACAACAAAGAAGAATAATGGAGCAATAATAGAACCACCAATGGCCAATGATGCTGCAATCGCACCTAAAATTGGACGTACCGTAAACCAGAATACTGGGTCCCCAATACCTGCTAAAGGTCCCATCATACCGACTTTAACCCCTTGAATAGCAGAATCATTAATATTTGCACCATTTGCACGTTCTTCTTCTAGTGCTAATGTTACCCCTAAAATTGGAGCTGCAATATATGGATGTGTATTGAAAAATTCTAAGTGTCGTTCTAAAGCTGCTGAACGTTCTTCTTTTGAGGTATATAATTTTTTCAAGGCAGGGATTAAAGCATAGGCCCAACCACCATTTTGCATACGTTCATAGTTCCAAGAACCTTGTAAAAGTTGTGAACGAAGCATAACACTACGACGATCTTTTTTTGTTAATATTACTTTATTTTCTGTCATACTCTTACCCCTCTTAATAATCATTCAAAATATCGCCTAAAGGATCACCAGAAGCTTGTGAGCCACCTGAGCCATTTCCACCCTTTTTAGATAAATTCAAGTAGATAACAGCTAGTGCTAAACCGATAATACCTGTTGCAATCAAAGTTAATTCGTTTAACGGTGCTAATGCAAATCCTAGGAAGAAGAATGGCCATACTTCTTTTGTTGCCATTAAGTGGATAACCATTGCATAACCTACGGCTACAACAAATCCTCCACCGATTGCCATACCTTCAGTAAACCATGCAGGTAGTGAACCTAATATATTTTTTACTGTTTCAGAAGGTACAAACAGTAATAATCCTGACGGTACCATTACACGTAATCCTTGACCTGCTAAGGCAACCAAATGCCACATTGTTACGCCTCTAAAATCACCATTTCTTGCAGCCTTATCCGCTTGATGAACAAGCCCAACAGAAACAGTTCTCATCACCATTGTTAGCACCAGTCCAACTGTTGCTAATGTAATCGCCGAAGCAATCGCTACTTGGCGTCCTGCTAAATCAAAAACACCTGCTTTTACATAAATAATTGCTGAAGCAACAGAAGCAAAGGCCGCGTCTGGTGCAATAGCGGCACCAATATTAGACCATCCCAATGCAATAAGTTGTAATGCTCCACCCAAAATAATACATTCAATTAAATGTCCCGTTGCTAATCCAACTAATGAACATGCAATAATCGGTTGATGAAATTGAAATTGGTCTAAAATACCTTCCATACCCGCTAAAAAAGCTACAACGAGTACTAAAATTATTGAAATTAAATTAAAATCCATAAATTCCTCCTATTATAATGATAAGCCTTCAGATGCTTTATCAGAAATCAATTTAAATAAATCTGCTTGTTTATCTGCTGGGACTTTTCTAACATCAAATTTAACCCCTAAATCAGCTAATTTTTTATAGGTGTTGACATCTTCCTGATCAACTGATAAGGAACTACTAATAAGCACTTTTCCAACAGAGTGTGCCATAGACCCAATGTTTAATTCTTTAATATTAACACCTTGTTCAACAACCTCTAGCACATCTTGTGGATTTTCAAATAATAATAATGCCTTTGTATCACCAAAACGTGTATCTTTTGTAACTTCTACTAATTTTTTCAATGGAATAACATGTGATTTTACACCCGGAGGAGTAGCTTGTTCAATCAGCTTTTTGCGTAACTCATCTTGGGATACCTTATCAGAGACAACAATAATACGATCAGGGTTCGTTGTTTTTGTCCATGTTGTTGCAACTTGTCCATGTAATAAACGTGTATCGACACGAGCAAGGACAAATTTAATATTTCCATCACCTAGCACCGTTCCTTCAGGAATAGATCCTAGACCTTCTTCTTTTTGTGCTACTATTTGTTGTTCAACAACTGGTTGTAGTTTTTCAGGTGTTACTTTTACAGATTCTTGAGATTTTAAAAGAATCGCTTTAGCAATATCATGGGCTTTTGTCATTGTAATACGACTTGCATAAATTTCGATCAACATGGGTAAATTTATGCCTGAAATAATCGCCCTTGTTTCTGGGGATTCTTCAAGCAAAATATTTGCCTGATTAAATGGACTACCACCCCATAAATCCACTAAAAATAATACCTCTTCAGTACCAAATTTAGCAATTGCTTTATGAAGTTTTCTCTTTAAATCTTCAGGACCCTCGTTGGGCATAAATGTAACTGCTTCGACTTTTTCTTGTTCACCAAAAATCATTGCCGCAGATTTTTTTATTCCTAATGCAAAATCCCCATGGCTTGCAATAATAATACCTACCATCAAAATACCTCCTTTAATTTTTCTTCTGAAATCATAAATAATTTCTATATTTATAATATCAAAAAAAAATATAAATGTAAATGCTTTTTTAGAAATTTGATCTTCTAAAATGCTAAAAGATGAGATAAAAATAAGAGGGCGGTATAAAATCACTATAAAAATGGATTCAGAAAATGCTTGTTTTTATTTTCTGCAAAGTTGATATATTAAAATTCTATTAAATCAAGCTTTTGTCATTTTTTCTCAAATTCTATTTTCAAAAAATCTTTATCTAGTAAAAATTCCTTTTAGCCTCAATCTGCCATTTTTAAATATATCTATGTATTTATAGCAAAAAAGCAAGTAGTTTTAACCTACTCGCCTATTTGGTTTGGATGCAATTAGTTCTAAATCTCCAGTCAATATAATTTTTTGTGTGCCAAATGGTAAAATAAATGAATGAGCTAAAGAGAGCTGATACTCTCTCTTATTTATTCTCATTTTTCCTGCTCCTTTTATTACAGTTACCAAATAATAGCCCTGGTCTAAGCAAATGGACATTTGTCCAGCTACTTGCCACTTCCAAAGACTAAAATAATCATTGCTCAAATAATGGTGGACATAACCATCTTCTATATCCTGTCTAGTGTCTTTCAAAACAGGATATTGATGTGGAAATCGTGTTACATCTAAGGCTTGTTGAATATGTAAATCCCTTTTACGCCCCTGTTCATCCAGCCTGTCATAGTCATATACACGATAGGTTGTATCTGAATTTTGCTGTGTTTCTAATATCACAATACCTTTTCCAATTGCGTGAATGGTACCATGAGGCACATCAAAAAAATCACCAGCTTGAACAGGTGTTTCAATAAATAAATCCTTCCATTCTTGTTTTTCAACTTTTTCTTTAAACTCTTCTTGTGTCTTAGCTTTATGGCCATAAATGATTTTGGATCCTTCTTCTGCTGAAATCACATACCAGCATTCTGTTTTTCCTAATTCTCCCTCATGTTTCAAGCCATAAACATCGTCGGGGTGGACTTGCACAGATAAGTCATCACTAGCATCTAAAATTTTTGTAAGCAGGGGGAAAGGCTCCTCTACCTTACCACCAAAATAATCTGGATATGTTTGATAAAATTTATCCAATCCCATACCTTCAAACATTTTTGGGTAGCTAATTATTGACACGCCCTTCGGATGGGTGCTAATGCTCCATGATTCTCCTATTTTTTGACTAGGCAAGTGCAGACCAAACTCTGTTTCTAATTTATTACCACCCCATATTTTTTCCTGTAAGACAGGCTTTAAAAAAATTACTTCCTTATTATCTACCATAAAGACCTCCACCTTTTTCTAATAATTTTTTGTAATAGCCCTTCCTCATCTTTACCCAAGTAATTATATCATTCTCAAGCTTTTTTCAAAAGTATTTTTATCTTAAAATGACAAAAGAAAATAATTACTAGCCATATTTAGTAGTTTCTACTAAAGTATTATAGAGAGTATGAGCTTAAATTAATTACAATATTTATCTATTTAACACAAAAATCTCTAAATTAGCTAGTGTTAAAATACTTTTAAATAATAAATCCATGTGCTATATTATACTTAGCCCTAGTAGAAAAAATTAAATTTGATGAAATAAAGTAAGAACCAAGGAATTAAGAAATAATGAAAATATATAAAAAATATAAGAGGGTAGATTTACCCTGGTTAAAGGAAGTGCCAGAACATTGGGAATTAAAAAAAGCCAAACATCTTTTTAACAGGGAAAAGAGAGCTGTAAAAAAAAACGATGAAATAATAACTTGTTTTAGAGATGGCATTGTTACATTAAGGAAAAACAGAAGATTAGAAGGTTATACTGAAGCAATAAACGAATATGGATATCAAAGAATAAAAAAAGGGGACTTAGTAATACATGTAATGGACGCATTTGCTGGAGCTATAGGTGTTTCGGATTCTGATGGAAAATCTACTCCTGTATATATTGTATGTACAGCAAAAGTAGATTTAAATAACTATTATTATAAGTATTTACTCAGATATATGGCTTATACGGGTTATATAAAGTCTCTTTATAGAGGAATTAGAGAAAGATCTACTAATTTTACATTTGATATTTTTAAAGAAATACTTTTACCTATCCCCCCCCTATCTGAACAAAACCAAATAGCTAACTTTCTTGATTGGAAAATAGGGGAGATTGATAGGTTGGTGGGGTTGGAGAAGAGGAAAGTTGAGAGGTTGGGGGAGTTATATAGAAAAATATTAAATAATATATTTGATAATATTAGTGGTGAAAAAAAACGATTAAAATATATTTTTAGTTTTGGTAAGGGTTTAGGAATAACTAAAGAGAACTTAGGAGAATACGGATATAGATGTATTAATTATGGGGAGATACATGGCAAATTAAAGTTTTCTTTTAGTTCTAAAGATAAATTGTTAAAAGGTCTTTCCAATGTAGAAGGAATAACTATAACAGAATTTGCGAATCTTTCTAAGGGGGATTTCATTTTTGCGGATACATCAGAAGATTTAATAGGAAGTGGGAATTTCACTTTTTTAGAATGCTTAGATAGTGAAGTATATGCAGGATATCATACTATTGTATGTAAACCAAAAATAAAATTCAATAGCAGATTTTTAGCTTATCAATTAGAAAGCGATTTATGGAGAACACAAATAAGAAAAGCAGTAAATGGAATTAAAGTATATAGTATAACTCAACAGATTTTAAAACAAACATCTGTAGTATTTCCTGACTTATCAATACAAGAAAACATAGTATCAAAATTAGATGGAATACAAGATAAGCTAATTGATATGAAAAGATGTACTGAAACCCAAATAACCTACCTTGAGGAGCTAAAAAAAAGCCTAATATCTGATGTAGTTACAGGTAAAATGGATGTAAGAGAAATAGAAATACCAGAGGAATATAGGAGGGACTAAAGAAAAATAAAAAGAATTTTAGAAATGTAAAAAGAAGTATAAACTTGAAAATTTTAAAATTAAAAAATAAGAAAAAACACACTAAATAATTATTATACTATTTTTAAGTTTTTTTTGTTATAATTAGAGAAATTTTAATTTTAGGAGGAATATATGTCTGAACTACTTAGAAAAGATATTAAATTAGAAGAAACATGGGACTTAACAAATATCTATGCCACAGACGAAGATTTTTGGCAAGTCTTTAAAGAAGCGGAAGAGGCTTTAGTAAATATAAAAAACAATCAAAATAAATTAAAAAATAGTGCGGCAGATTTATTAGCAGTTTTAAAAGAAAATGAAGCCTATAGCCTGCGTATTCAAACCCTATTTATTTATGCCCACTTAAAACACGACCAGGATACTACAAATCCAGTTTATAAGGAAATGTATGCCAAAACTTATGACTTGTATGTGAGAACAGATACAGAGTGGTCATTTTTAAGTCCAGAAATAATGGAAGTTGCAGAAGAAAGATTAAATTCTTATGTAGATGAATTAGGAGAACTAGAACTTTATAAATTCACTTTGGAAAAATTAAATAAAAAAAGACCCCACACTCTAGACAAGGAATTAGAAAGAATTATCTCTATGGCAGGAAGTGCCTTGTCAGCTTCGCCAGAAACTTTTTCAGCCTTAAATAATACGGACGTAGATTTTGGAAGTGTTGAAGACAAAGACGGTAAAGTTTTACCCCTGAATTTTGGAACTTACGGCAAATTTATGGAAAGTAAAGACAGAGTCTTGCGTGAAAATTCATTTAGGGCAATGTATAAATTCTATAAAGCCCATATCAACACCTTAGCCTCTACCTTGTCTGGTACCTTGAAAGCTAATAAGTATTATGCAGATACCCACAATTACAAGTCAACACGCCATGCAGCCCTGTCAAATAACCACATACCAGAAGAAGTTTATGACAACTTAGTGGCAAGTGTAAATGATAGTTTAGAAGTCTTGCACAAGTACCACAGATTGCAGAAAAAAGTTGCCAAAACAGAAGACTTTAGGCTATATGACAGGTCGGTATCCATGATAGAGGGAGAACCTCCAGTTTTCACATTTGAAGAGGCAAAAAATATAGTTTTAGAAGCAGTCAAACCTATGGGTGAAAACTATGTAAATGATATGAAAAAAGCATTCGATGAACGTTGGATTGATATAAGACCTAACAAGGGCAAACGTTCAGGCGCTTACTCATCTGGAGGCTATGCTACAAGACCCTATATTTTATTAAACTATGACGACACATTAAACTATGTCTATACCCTAATTCATGAGTTGGGGCATTCAATGCACTCCTACTACACAAGAAAACACCAGCCCCAAACTTATGGAAGTTATTCTATATTCGTAGCCGAAGTTGCATCTACTTGCAACGAAGCCCTCTTGTCAGACTACCTATACAAAAAATTCAAAAATGAAGGTAATCGTGATGCCATGTTGGCAGTTTTAAATCAAGAACTATCTAACTATGTAGGAACACTTTACAGACAAGTAATGTTTGCAGAGTTTGAACATTTTATGAATAAGACTTTACAAGAGGGAGGAGTATTAACAGCAGAATTATTAAATGAAAACTACCTAGCCCTAGTTAAAAAATATCACGGCGACGCCTTTGAATATGACGATGAAATTCAATACGAATGGTCAAGAGTACCACATTTCTACTATAACTACTACGTTTACCAATATGCAACTGGTTTTTCGGCAGCCCAAGCCCTGTCTAGTCTAATCTTAGAAGATAATAAAAATGCAGCCCGATATATTGAAGAATTTTTATCAAAAGGAAATTCTAACTACCCAATAGAAGTATTAAAAAATGCTGGAGTAGATATGTCTAAGCCAGAACCTATTCAAAGAGCAATTAAAGATTTTGCTAAAAAAATTGATGAATTTGAAAAAATTTATTTTGAAAAATAAAAAAAAGAGCTACAAAATTTTGTAGCTCTTTTTTACTTGAGAATTATTTTATTATTCTTTTTATGCTATAATTTTATAAAAACAGGAGAAAAAAATTATGCCAGAATTGCCAGAAGTTGAAAATATAAAAATAGGATTAAAACCAAACGTTGTAAATAAAAAAATAATAGATATAGAATTTTCTGATCTTGTAAAAATTTCTCATGAGCAGGGGAAAAAAGCAATAGTAAAAGATGAATTAGAATATTTTAAAGAAAAAATAAGGGGAAAGGAAATTCTAAATTTAGAGCGTAGGGGAAAATATATTTATTTTACTTTAAATAAGGGATATATGCTTACACACTTTGGGATGACGGGAGCTTATTTTCTAGTAAATGATTTATCAGAAATTACAAATAAAAATTATTACAAGCACAGACATATAATATTTTATTTCAATAGCGGTGAAAAAATGGTCTTTAGTGATATTCGACGTTTCGGAGAAGTTAGGTATCTAGAAGACATATCTTCTTTTAAACCATTTGTTAGTTTAGCACCAGAACCTTTTCATAAAAAGGCCCTAGAATATTTTTTAGAAAAATTAGATAGTAAGAGATATAGGGAACAAAAAATAAAGGCCTTATTGCTACAAGGAAGTGTATTTTGTGGTTGCGGCAATATTTATGCCTGTGAAGTTCTTTACAAAGAAAGAATAAATCCTGAGAAGTTAGCAAAAGATTTGAACTTAGATGAAAAAATAAGCTTATTTAATAGTCTAGTTCATATATTAAAATTTAGTATTAGTCAGGGGGGAAGCACCGTATCTGATTATGTCCATACTGACGGAGCTAAAGGAAATATGCAGAACTTTTTACAGATATACGGAAAAAAAGTTTGTCCCATGGGTCATGGGACAGAAAACATAAGCATTAAAACTAGGTCGACATATTTTTGTCCAATTTGTCAAAAATAATGATAAAAAACTATTTTACTGTATAAAAAATAATAGTAAAGCAATTAAAAATATAACAGCTAAAGTAACAGATAATAAAATAGGAACCAGTCCTTAGAAGGCTTGCTAAAATACCTTTTCCCAAATTTTACAACCCCTTTACAAGTTTTTTCATAGATTTAATTAATAGAAAAGAGGGAATTACATATATATATCAGCTTTTTTGTCTTAGTTGTTATAGATTATTAGTTCACAAAAAATTCACATTTCTCTTTTGCTAGTTATTGAAATGTGTACTTGTTTGATGTACACTTAAAGTGCAAAATAAAAAATAAAGGAGTGTGACAAAACAATGTCAACAACAACACAAACTAAAAAAGCTTTTCTTGGTGGTCTTTGGGAAACAGAAGTAAACTTAGTAGATTTCATTAAATCTAACTACACAGAATATCGTGGAGATTCTTCTTTCTTAGCTGGACCGACAGAAAATACTAAGGTATTAGTAGAAAAGTTCAACGAATTAATGAAACAAGAACGCCTTGCAGGCGGAACTCTTGATATGGATACATCTATTCCATCAACAATTCTTTCTCACGGAGTAGGCTACATCGATAAGGACCGTGAAAAAATAGTGGGTCTACAAACAGACAAACCACTCAAACGTGCTCTTATGACTTTCGGTGGTATTAATATGGCTGTTGCTTCTTGCAAGGCTTACGGATACGAAGTTGATGAAGAGGTAATAAAAATCTTTACCGACTACCGTAAAACTCATAACCAAGGGGTATTCGATGCTTACACTCCAGAAATGAGAGCAGTTCGTAAATCGGGTGTTATCACTGGCTTGCCAGACGCTTACGGACGCGGTCGTATAATTGGCGACTACCGCCGTGTTGCCCTATACGGTGTAGATAAATTAATCGAATTTAAAAAAGCTGATTTAGCATCTATCGGTGCAGACGGAATTATGACTGAACACATTATCCGTGACCGTGAAGAAGTAAACGAACAAATCAGAGCCTTGGGTCAATTAAAAGAAATGGCTAAAATCTACGGATTTGATATTTCCGAACCAGCTAAAGATGCTCGTGAAGCAGTTCAATGGTTATACTTCGGTTACCTAGCAGCAATCAAACAACAAAATGGTGCTGCCATGTCAATCGGTAACATTGCTACCTTCTTAGACATCTACATTGAAAGAGACCTACAAGACGGTACTCTTACAGAAGACGAAGCCCAAGAATTAATCGACCACTTAGTCTTGAAATTACGTTGCGTTAAATTCGCTCGTACACCCGACTACAACCAACTATTCTCTGGAGACCCAATCTGGGCAACTTTAATCGTTGGTGAAATGCTAGATAAAGAAAAATCACTAGTAACAAAAACAGACTTCCGTTTTATCCACACACTAGACAACATGGGTAACTCACCAGAGCCCAACTTAACAATTCTTTGGTCAACAAAATTACCTCGTGGATTTAAAGAATTCTGTGCCGAATCATCAATCAACCACAGTGCCATCCAATACGAAAGTGATGAATTATTAGCAGACTTCTTACAGACTTGTGATAAGTCAATAGCTTGCTGTGTATCTGGTATGACTACTGGTAAAGATATGCAATTCTTCGGAGCCCGTGCTAACTTAGCAAAAGCCTTACTATACACTATCAACGGTGGACGTGATGAAATCTCTGGAGCACAGGTTGGTCCAAAAACTGAACCAATCCGTGGTGAACTTAAATACGAAGAAGTTATGGAAAAATTCGATGTCTTTATGGAGTGGTTATGTAAACTATATATCAATACATTAAACGTTATCCACTACATGCACGATAAATATTCTTACGAATCATTAGAAATGGCCCTACACGATACAGATGTAAGAAGATTTATGGCAACTGGTATCGCTGGCTTCTCAGTAGCAGTCGACTCATTATCAGCTATTAAATATGCTAAGGTTACACCAATCGTAGACGAAGAAACAGGCTTAGCCGTAGACTACAAAGTTGAAGGGGACTTCCCTACATTTGGTAACGACGATGACCGTGTAGATACAATCGCAGTTGAATTATTAAAAGAATTCATGACAAAACTTAAAAAACATCCAGTTTACCGTGCAAATGAAACTACAACTTCAATTTTAACAATTACTTCAAACGTAGTTTACGGTAAGAAAACTGGTAACACTCCTGACGGACGTCGTGCTGGCGAACCATTCTCACCAGGAGCTAACCCAATGAACGGACGTGACCAATCTGGAGCCTTAGCTTGCTTAAACTCAGTAGCTAAATTACCATATGAATACAGCCGTGATGGAATTTCACTAACTGCTGCATTTACACCAAATTCACTAGGTAAAAATCACGAAGACAGAATTACCAACCTAGTAGCAATGATGGACGGCTACTTCTTACAAGGGGGATATCACTTAAATACTAACGTATTTAACAAGGAAACCCTGCTTAAAGTTATCGAAGCGCCAGAAGAATATCCAAACTTTACAATCCGTGTATCGGGCTATGCAGTGCGTCTAATCAGCTTAACACCAGAACAACAACGTGATGTATTAAGCCGTACAATGCACCAATTCCGCTAATTAATTATTGAAAAATTAAGGAAGGCTATTAAATCGAGCCTTCCTTTTTAAATAAATTTTTATTAGACATGTGAATTTCAATTAATTATCTTAGTAAAAACTTATTTAAAATATAATTAATGCAGGAGGAGGCTAATTTTATGACACTTACAGAAAGGACAGAAGTAAAAGAGTTAACAGGTCTGGTCCATTCCATAGAATCATTTGGTAATGTTGACGGCCCTGGTATAAGATTTGTAATATTTTTTCAAGGCTGCATGTTACGCTGTAAATATTGCCACAATCCCGACACTTGGAAATTACATAATGACAAGGCTACTAAATATACAGTAAAGGACTTAGTAAAAAAAATAGTTAGGTATCGCCCCTTTTTTGAAGCTAGTGAAGGTGGGGGAGTTACGGTAAGTGGTGGAGAATCTCTACTACAATTAGACTTTATTTTAGAATTATTTAGAGAATTAAAAGCAATAGGTATAAATACTTGTGTTGATACCTGTGGGGGATTTTATGTAAATGCACCTTCCATGAATAAAAAAATATTAGAACTCATATCTCTTACAGACTTATTTTTAATGGATTTAAAACATATAGATGATGAAGTCCATACTAGATTAACCAAGAGAACCAATAAAAATATTATTCAGTTTACTAATTTTCTAAGTGATAATGGGGCAAAAATGTGGATAAGGCACGTACTAGTTCCTGAGTGGACAGACTTTGATGACGACTTGCAAAAGCTTAGAGATTATATAGATACGCTAAAGGGGGTAGAACGTGTCGAGGTATTACCCTATCACGATATGGCCAAGTACAAATATAAGGAACTAGGAATTGTATATGAGATAGACCACATCGAGCCACCTAGCCAGGATAGAATAGAGAATGCAATTAAAATTTTGGGTGCAAGATATGATTTAAAATAAAATATTTTAGCAAGCTACTTTATAAAAAAATAGTTAGTGAAAATTTCACTAACTATTTTTTTATTACTATTGTTGTTGTCTTGGTTGGATTTTTCCTGCAAGCATATTTGAGATGTAATTTTTAAGGTCTTCAGTGTTTCCTTTTACGTCATACTCTTCAAATAATTTTTTAAGTGCGTCCGTATAAACTTTTGAATCTGCTGAAATTGTTGCAACAGCAAGTTTTTCAACTAATTCAGATTTCATTTCCTCGTAGGTTAATTCTTTTGTATCTAGAACTTTAATAATGTGATAACCGAATGATGTTTTAACTACATCTGAAACCTCTCCTTTTTTAAGTGAGTAGGCAACATTTGCAAATTCAGTTACGAATGATGTGCTAGATTTAGAAGACCAACCAAGCTCTCCACCTTTTGCGGCACTTGCTGTGTCTGTAGAATTTTCCTTTGCAAGTGTTGCAAAGTCTTCTCCAGCATTTATTTTAGCCTTTATTTCATCAGCTTTTGCTTTTGCTTCTTCATCGCTTAAACCGTTAGGAGCTGTTTCGCTTTTTACAGCAATAAGTATGTGAGCAATATTGTATTGTAATTTTTCTTTTTCGTATTCAGCTTTTATTTGGTCTTCGGTTACGGCTTTGAAGTCGTTAATCATATAAGCTTGGGCAAGGCTGAAATTTATTTCTTCCTTATATTTGTCAAGTGTGTAGCCTTGTTGTTTTAGGTATTCTTCAAATTTTTCTTTGCCACCGTATTGGGCTTGGATAGCGGCTACTTTTTTCTCTACATAAGACTTATCTAGCTTACCCCTATATTTTTCTAGTAATATTTTTTTTGTAGCAAGGCTAGTAGCGGCCTTAGATACTTGTTGACCGCCTATATAGTCAATTACATCTTTTTGGTTTACGTTACCAGCTTTTGTTGTAACGTATGTGTCTCCACCACCAGCTGAACAAGCAGTAAGACCAAGTAGGGACACCGATAGTGCTACTGGCAATATTACCTTTTTTAAGTTTTTCATTTTTTAAGTTTCCTCCTAAATTTAACTACATCTAAATATAACATATTTCATTAGTAAAGACAATAAAAAGTTATAATATGGGTGATATTAATTGAGCTATGGCTTCTTTCATTTTAATTGCTATACTGCGATTTTTATACTTTTCCTTTGTTAGCAGTTTTGATTTTTCCATGTCTTGTAAAAATAAATTTTTAAATTCTTTTGTTGTTTTCTTGTCAAAAATAAAACTATTAATTTCAAAGTTTAATCTAAAACTTCTGTTGTCAAAATTGGCGCTGCCCACACTGGTTACTTCGTCGTCAATTATTATTGATTTGGCATGTAAAAATCCGTCGGCATATTCGTAAATCCTAGCACCAATTTTTGCTAATTTTCCGACATGGGCATAGTTAGCCCAGTGAACGAACATGTGGTCGGGTTTTTCTGGTATCATTATTCTAACATCTATACCCGACAAAATAGCCATGGTTAGGGCGTCCATCATACTTTCATCTGGAATAAAGTAGGGGGACTGAATATAAATATATTTTTCTGCCCGATTTATCATGTGCAAATAGCCGTACTTAATTTGGTCTAGCTGGTCATCGGGTCCGCTGGTAACTATCTGCATGGCAACAGTCTTGTCTAATTTTTCATACTCAACAATCTTATAGTCATCAAGATTAAGATATTCATGTTTTTCATTTTTTAAAACTTGGGAGTTCCAGTCATCGATAAATCTTAAATTTAAAGATGAAACAGCCTGACCCACAATTCTAAGATGCCTATCCCGCCAATTGCCAAATTTTTTGTCCCGTCCCAAATACTCATCTCCCACGTTAAAGCCCCCAGTATAACCAACTTTTCCGTCAATAACAACTATTTTTCTGTGGTTGCGATAGTTCATACGAAAATTTATTAGGGAGAAATTAGCCTTGAAAAAACTTTTTGTTTTTGCCCCAGCGTCTATTAATTTTTTAAGGGTGTATTTGTTTAGGGTTCTAGAACCTATATCGTCATAAAGAATATAAACCTTGACGCCCTCGTTTAATTTTTTTATGAGTAGGTTAAATAATTCTTTGCCTATCTTATCTTTTTTCAAAATGTAGTATTGAATGTGGATATATTTTTTAGCATTTTCAATATCTTCGAATAATAATTTAAATTTTTCTTTTCCATTTGAAATTATTCTTATTTCATTATTGGTTGATAAAAAGGCCTGGTCTGATTGGTAATTAAGTTCTATTAAATTTCTGTTATTATAGGTTACAAGGTCGTCTTTTGTAATCTTGTAGGCTTCTTTCCGATTAAATAATTTTTTTTGAAATTCAATTTTTTCTTCTTTTGAATAGGGGAATATTTTTTCCCTATAAATTGGACGCCCCAGTAAAAGGTATAGAATAAATCCCAAGTAGGGGATTAGTAATAAAACTAAAATCCAAGACCAAGAAGAAGTGGCTCTTTCAAACTCTAAAAATATAATTGCAAATACAATGGCAATATTTAAGATATAAAAAAATGCTAAGGCGTTAAAACCACTGAAAAAATTAGTGAAGTTAGAAAAATACTCACCAAAACTTATATGTAGTGAATTTACATATGCCATAATGCTACCAACCCTTCCTTAAGTAAACTATAATTGCCTAAGCTACTTACAATTTTATAAAAAATATAGAAATTTAGCAAGTTTTATAATATAATAGTAATTAAGCAAAACAAAGGAGCAGATATGACTACTAATATTTTAGAAGAATTAAAAAATAAATTTGAAAATTTTGCCAGGGAATTAGAAAGTATTGAAGCAGAAAACCTAGATTTAAAAGAAATTGATAGACTAATAGAATTAGTTGAAGAATTGGACAATGAAATAAAGACAATAAAATAATTTTGATGAATTGAAGATTCTAAATGTTTTTTATTAAACTTTTGAATCTTTTTATTTGTAAATAATTGTAAAATTATATTTGAAAAAGGAGAATGCATGGCTAGAAAAATTTTATTAACAATAAAAAAAATAGGAATTAATGGCGAGGGTATCGGCTATTACAAAAAGAAAATAACTTTTGTAAAAGGAGCCTTGCCAAATGAAGTGGTTAATTGTGAAATTGAGGAGGAGACTCCAAAATATATTAGGGCAAAATTATTGAGTATCAAGGAAAAAAGTCCAGACAGGCTTGAGGCTGTGCGTCCTGAATTTTTAGAAAGTGGAGCCTACGGCCTAGTCCATGTAAATTATGCCAAGCAGTTAGACTTTAAGCGTGAAATTGTTATTGATGCCTTTAATAAATACCTAAATATAAAAAATCCAGAAAATATAATTAAACAAGTCTTACCAAGCCCTAAACAGTATCACTATCGCAATAAAAATCAGTTTCCAGTCGCCATAAATAAAGATGGAAGAGTTGTAGCTGGTCTATACAAAGAGGCAACAAACGAACTTGTGGATATTAAGGATTGCATAGTTCAGCATGAAGACAGTAATAGAATTATAGAAGTCTGTAAAAAATATATAGCAAAATTCAAAATTCCCGTATCAATTTCAAAACGCTTTGAGGGTATAAAATATATTTCAACAAGAGTATCATTTTACAAGGGGGATATGCAGGTAATATTTGTTGCCAATACAGAAAATATTGCTGGTTTAGACAAGTTGGTAAGGGAATTAAAAAGAGAGCGCATTGTTAAAAGTATAGTTTTGAATATAAGAAATGAAAAAAGTCATTTGCTTATGGGAGAAGAAAATATAGTTCTTTACGGTCAAGACCACATCACAGAAAAAATAGGAGATATTGAGTATAAACTGTCGGCTAATTCTTTCTTCCAATTAAATCCACTGCAAACTAAAAATCTTTATGACAAGGTAGTAGAATTTGCTGATTTGAAGAAAAATGAACTGGTCTTAGACGCTTTTTGTGGTGTAGGAAGTATAGGACAGTATGTGAGTAAATATTGCAAGGAAGTTTACGGCATAGATATAGTAGAAGAAGCCATAAAAAATGCCAAAGAAAATGCAGAATTAAATAATTTAAAAAACTGTTATTACTACTTAGGTCATGCTAGTAAAGTCCTGCCAAAATTAAAAAAAGAAGGTCATAAATTTGATGTAGCTATTGTAGACCCGCCAAGAGCAGGGCTGGGCAATTTGGCCAAATATTTATTGACTACAAAGGCCAAACGTATAGTTTATGTGAGTTGCAATCCATCGACACTGGCAAAAGATTTAAAAATATTGCTGAAAAAATACAAGTTGGAAAAAGTTCAACCTGTGGATATGTTCCCCCAAACAGCGAGTGTTGAAGTAGTAACCTTATTGACTAAAAGAAAGACATAAAAAACCCTTATAAAATGTATTTTAAAGACAAGTTAAAATAGCCTACTTGTCTTTTTTATTAGTGGAAAGTCTTAAATTAAAAATGTTTTGAATATTTTTTTAAAGGAAGACCACATAAAAAGCAAGAACTATTAAAATAAATTATAAAATAAAAGAAACTTAAAAACATTAGCAATATTTTAATTTAGGCTGAAAATCTTGACAAAATCGGGGGGGGGGGGTAGAATATATCTAAAACTACTAAATTTTTATACTATTTAAACAAATAAAATAAATAATTAGAAGAAATAAACATATATTTTGAAAAAATCATAGGAGGATATAATGTATCACAAGAAAAAAGACAGGTTTTCAATACGTAAATTCAAGATAGGAGTAGGTTCAATTTTCCTTGGATCTTTCCTCTTAGTTACGCCACAAGTTTTTGCCAGTGAAAAGGAAAATCCAGATACTCTAACAAGTGTCCAACCAGCCCAAGAAGCAAGTGGTCTAGAAAATCCAACAAGCCCAAAAGCAGGTAAGGCAACAACTAAAGAGAATAAGAAAGAGGACAAACAAGAAGACAAGGAAAAAGCAAGCGTCCTGCCAAGTGGGGCAGAAACTAAGACAGGAGACCAGGACTTAGGAAAAGAGGAGAGTCTGAAACCAGCTGAGCAAAAAAGCCCAGCCAATTTAGCAACTGAAAATAAAAAAGCTGAAGATAGAGAAGCAGCAGAAGAAAAAACAGAGGAAAAAGCAGAAGAAAAAGAGAGGCACATTACCATTGAAGACTTCAAAAACATGGAGCCTGAAGACTTAAAAAAGCTAACTCTTAAAGACTTTGAAGACCTAAAACCTAGTCAAGAATTGGTAAACAGCCTATCGGATGAGCAAAAAAAGGTCCTGCAAGAATCTGAAGCCTACCAGGAATACAAAAAGGCCAACAAGCCCCTAAAAAGAAGTAGAAGGCAGGCTAGTCCAGCTCCAAATAATAATGTTACGAATATTCGTGGGCATGAGTTTAGAAATAATGCGACTACTCTTCCTCAAGACCGTGAAAAAAGCAAGAAAGAATATCAGGGTTCATTTGTTAATGGGAACTTAGATAATCTCCCTGCATCCCTGAATAACCTGGTTATGTCCAGTCGAGGAACTGGTAATGCTTATGCCGAAAGAGGTGGACAGGTCAAATATCTTGATGTTAAGCCTAGTGATTTGACAGAAGACCAGAGGAATGCATTTGGCTGGAAACCCATAGCCCAAAATGGTTATGTAACTGTTATGGAAAACTACATGCAGTCAGCTTTTGATGGGGTATCGGTAAAATCCAATACAAAATACCTATCTCTTGGAAAATTTGCTGAATCTTTTAAAAAACAAAATGCCCGTCGAGAAGCAGGTTATGAGGGATTTTATCAGGATGTTGATGTAAATCCAGGTTCAAAGTTTGTTTTTGGTTTTGAGGTAGCCGACTCAGCAAATTTAGTCATTGGTTCTAGTAATACGAGACATCCAGTACATATTAGTATATATTCTGTGGACGGCATGGGAAATGAGCAGGATGCAATTGTCCAAGATACAAAAATAAATCGTGGTAATCAAATAAAATTTGTTTCTATACCTGATAATGTTAATAAAATACGTATTAAAATGTGGGATGACTACTCTGCGGCTGATTGGACTCATAAGTATTCAACCATGCTAGCACGTAATTTTAGAGTTGTAAACCCTGGGGGAGTAACTACGGACTATGTTCCTACAACCAAGTATGCTGTTTCTGGTGGGGTGGCACATAAGGCGACATTCAACGGCGTAAGTGTCAAAGCTTTTGCCGAAGAAGCTCCAACCAGGCTTGAAGGTTGGGTTGTTACGGCACCAAATAATTCTGGATTAAGCTTTGCCGAAGCTGGTCCAAATAATAATAATGAGTGGAATTCTTGGACTCTTACTGGGAATAAGGGAGTAGCGAAAGGAACTCTTACACATGATAATCCCAAGACTCTGAAGTTTGCAGTAAGCGTTCCTGATAATATTACGGAAAAGAAAGAATATGAATTGAAAGGAAGTCTAAAATATAGAACTTCAGCTACAGATTTTTCTGGTACTTCAGACACTATAACTGATGTCGACCTTGACCCGGGTTTGTTGGTAGTCCTACCCCAAGCCCTGCCAACTACGACTAAGAAGACCGTAGCAAAAAATGCAAGTCTTGGTAGTCCAGAAGATTTTATTAGCAATAGAAGTGCTATCGAAGCAGATTCTATGAACGGGACGACTATAAGTTACGCTTGGCAAACAGCCCCTGACACAGCAAATGCTGGCACTAACAAGACTGCTAGGATAGTCGTAACCTATAGCTTTCCAGACGGTACTAGTGATACCGTAACTAAAAGTATTACTTATGACGTAACAGATAAGGACAACTTAATAACAAAGGTAACAGAAGGAGATAGTCTTAAAAGTCAAACTAAGTACACTTCAGCACATGAAAGTTTTAGGAACGCCTTCGACCAAGCCCTGCAAAATGCTAAAAAAATTAAGGATAAACCAGATGCGAGTCAAACAGAGGTAAATGAGGCGGAAACAAGATTAGAAAATGCCAAAAATGCACTTAATGGTGAGAGCGTAAACACAGCAGTACAAGAACTAGGACAAGCCCAAACAAATGCAGACGGTCAAATAGACGGCAAAGCTGGCCTAGAAGACCAAGACAAACAAAAAGCTAAAGACGCAGTAGCTACGGCAACAAATGCAGCCATACTAGCAGCAGGGGCTGCAACAACAGATGCAGACTTAAACACAGCAAAAACAACAGGAACAGACAAAGTAAATGCAATAAAAGCCCTGGCAGAAAAACAAAACGAAGTCAATGAAGCAATAAACAACAACCCAGACCTAAGACCAGAAGACAAATTAGCAGCAAAAGAAAAAGTAGCAGCCGCAACAGCAGCCGCAATGGATGCAGTAAACAATGCAGCAAACACAAACGAAATAAACGCAGCTAAAAGCCTAGGAGAAAACAAGGCAGACGCCCTAAAAGACCTAGCAGACAAACAAGGGCAAGCAAATAAAGCAATAGATGGCAGTCAACACGTAGATCCTGCAGACAAAGACTTAGCTAAACAAGCCATAGCAGCAGCAACAGCAGATGCAATGGGAGCAGTAAACGCAGCAGCAGATACAAACGGCATAAACGCAGCAAAACAAACAGCAGCACCAGGAATAGACCTGGCCAAAGCCAAAGCAGCCGCAATAGAAGAAGTAGAACTAGCCAGATCAAACGCCAAAGCAGCAATTGAGCAAAATAACCACCTAAGCCCAGAACAGCAGCAAGCAGCCAAAGACGAAGTAGACCAAGCAGCAACTG